>JAGQLZ010000039.1:0-4479 GCA_020428895.1 Candidatus Kaiserbacteria bacterium | reverse complement strand
GATGGTGCAACCGTTACTGACTGGATGGAACAAGAACGAGAGCGAGGTATTACTATTACTGCAGCGGCGATTTCATGTAACTGGGCTAAAACTCTAGAAACAGATAGAACAAATAAGGATTTACAACACACCTTTAACATTATTGACACTCCTGGTCACATTGACTTTACCGCTGAGGTAAAGCGTTCAATGCGTGTACTTGACGGTGCAGTAGTAGTATTTGACGGTGCCGCTGGAGTAGAACCACAAACTGAAACTAACTGGGGTTATGCTGATGAGGCTGGTGTACCACGTATTTGTTTTGTTAATAAAATGGACAAATTAGGAGCTGACTATGATGCGTCTATTAAGTCTATTGAAGACCGTCTGTCAAAGAAGGCTCTTCGTATTCAACTTCCTATTGGTCGAGAAGACAATCTAAGTGGAGTAGTTGATTTAGTAACTATGAAAGCTTATCGCTTTGGTGGTGAAATGGGCATGCAGGTAACTGAAGAAGAGATTCCAGCTGAAATGCTTGAAGAAGCACAAAAGTGGCGAGCAGAGATGATTGAGCGAGTGGTAGAGCATGACGACGCTTTAATGGAAGCCTTTTTAGATGGTAAAGAACCATCGCTAGAAGATTTTAAGAAAACTCTTCGTAAAGCAGTTATTTCAAACGAAATCTTTCCTGTAATGACTGGTTCTGCTCTAAAGAACATTGGTGTACAACTAGTATTGGATGCGGTTGTTGATTACCTCCCAGCTCCAACAGATCTGCCACCTGTTCATGGTATTGATCCAAAAACTGAAGAAGAGATCGAACGTAATCCAACTGATGAAGAACCATTTGCTGGATTGGTTTTCAAATTGCAAGATGATAAGTTTGTTGGGCAGTTGGCTTTCTTCCGAGTTTATTCAGGGAAAGTTAGTTCAGGATCATACGTGCTTAACTCTTCAACTGGAAACAAAGAAAGAATTGGACGAATTGTACGATTGATGGCTGATAAGCGAGAAGAAGTGGATGAAGTGTATGCTGGAGAGATTGCGGCTGCGGTAGGTATCAAGGAAGTAAAAACTTCTCATACTATCTGCGATCAAGAAAAACCAGTGGTATTAGAGCAAATTACTTTCCCAGAACCAGTGGTAGCGGTGCGAGTAGAGCCTAAGACTAAGAACGACCAAGAAAAAATGAGCACAGCGCTTAAGCGACTATCTGATGAAGACCCGACTTTCAAGGTATCAACTGATGAAGAGACTATGGAAACAATTATCGCTGGTATGGGTGAGCTACACTTAGATATTTTGGTAGACCGCATGAAGCGAGAGTTTGGTGTCGAAGCAAATATTGGACAACCGCAAGTAGCGTATCGAGAAACTATTCAAGGTACCGCTGAAGCTGATCATAAGTATGTGAAGCAGTCTGGTGGACGTGGTCAATACGGTCACGTTAAGATTCGAATTAAACCACTTGAACCATTAGCTAAAGATGCTGAAGGAGAGGATGAAAAAGTAGCAAAGAACGTAACTCGTGAAGATCACTTTGAATTCGTCAATAATATTAAAGGTGGTGTTATCCCACAAGAATATATTCCAGCGGTAATGAAGGGTTGTAAAGAAGCTATGACACGTGGTTTTGTAGCTGGTTACAAAATGGAGGATGTATCGGTTGAGTTGTTTGATGGTTCATTCCATGATGTAGACTCAAGTGAAATCGCCTTCAAGTTAGCTGGTATCAATGCCTTTAAAGAAGCGGCAGCTAAAGCCAATCCAGTTATTCTTGAGCCAATTATGAAAGTTGAAGTGCGTACTCCAGAAGAATATATGGGTGACATTCAAGGAAATGTTTCTTCAAAACGTGGACAAATTGAAGCTACTGAAGAGCTTGGTGGCAAGACTATTGTTAACTGTAAGGTACCTTTGTCTGAAATGTTTGGTTATACCAACACATTACGATCAATGACTCAAGGTCGGGCATCAATGACTATGGAATTTGATCATTATGAAGTAGTTCCACCAAACGTAGCGGCTGAAATTAAGAAAGCTCGTGGTGTTGAATAAAATAGATCGTTAAATACGCTAAAAAAAGCCGGCTGCCATTAATGGCAGCCGGCTTTTTTAAATACCTGGTTTTCTTTCACGTTCTTTGATGGCAAAATCACGAAGTGATTTTGCCATCCTGATACTCATGACTACTTTTATTGAATCATCAGTATGAACAGAAACTTTCTGGACACTTTGTCCGGTAATAATCAGGTCTAAACCAGCATTGGTATGTACGCAAGTTATATGTCTAGTGCCACTTTTACGACGTGAGGTAGTTTTGATTTCACCTGGAGCAATCATTTTTATATTAGGAATTTTCTTCAGTTCACGAACTACGGTCGCAGCTGTTTCAGTAAGAGTTGTATGTTCACGACCGCGATGTTTAGACATATAAGCGCAATATAGCACAGATTAATAAATTTTATTTTAAAACGGCCACGCGTTATGCGTGGCCGTTGGGAATCATAGTGCGACCTATTTTTTGGCTAGTGCGTTGTAGGTAGGTATACCTTCACGAACAAAGTCCACCAAACTTTCAACTACTCGTTGACTGGGATCAATACCTGCACAAGTCAGCACGGTTTGGCCATCTCGTGAATAAGCCCAGCGAGCGATTTGTTCAGCACCGTTTCCGTATTTCCTACTGTCTTTGATAGCGTCATCTAAGGCAGCGAAAACGACACTTGCCCATAGTTTTCGACATGAGTCTTTTTGCTCCATTCTCATCGCTAATTCTTCAGTTGGGACGTTATTAGGATTAATCATCCCATTCTCCTTTTCAAGGTTACAAGTGAATCAGACATGATTAATTATGTCTGAAATTGTTAATGAGCGTACCTGATTAATATCAAATCATTTTTATATTAAAAAGCAAATATTGTTATTGACAATTAACTGTGATTTGGTATTCTTGACCCGTTCCAAACCTCAAGTCCTATCCCTGGCAGGATAGGTTCAAGAAAAAAGAACGAAGTAGTGAGTTTTATAATCTGGCCGTTACCAGATTCGTAACAAAACCACAAGCCGCCACTGACTGATGATTTTAATCATTAACTACAAGCGGTATTTATTCAAAATTTAATAAAGGATGCAGAAAGCTTTTTAGAGTTTTTTCTATATAATTTGCTCTAGATGTTGAGCAAATTGGAAAATGACCTAGTTTTTAGGAAGAGTTTACTTAACCATAAAAACCGAGATACCCTTGTGGTGAAATTCTAAATAGTCGCTTGCGCTCCTTTTATCATTTAACTAAATGGCACGATCACTCTATAAAGGACCATACGTAGACGAGAAACTTCTAAAGAAGATCGCCGGAAAGAAACCCGGAGAAGGTGGCGTCATCAAGACCTGGGCCCGTGCGTCAATGATTTCACCAGAAATGGTTGGATTCACATTCGGCGTACATAATGGAAAGGAGCATACTCCTGTTCTAGTGGTTGAGGAAATGGTGGGACACCGTCTTGGAGAATTTTCTCCAACTAAGAAGTTCTATCGTCACGGAGGTAAGATGCAGAAGGAACTTGAACAGAAAAAGAAAGAAGCTGAAATTGCAGCCGCAAAAGCTGCTAAAGCATCTAGCTAATTAACGGTCTATGAAAGCATATCTAAAAAATTATCGACAGAGCCCTCGAAAAGTCCGTTTAATCGCTGATCTAGTTCGAGGTAAGTCTGTCAAAGGGGCATTAGCCACTTTGAAGCTAGTAGATAAGCGAGCCGCTGAACCGTTTGCGAAAGTTATTCTCTCAGCAGCTGCTAATGCTACTAATCAAGGAAAAAAGCAAGAGGCACTTATTATCAAGCGCGTAGCGGTTGATAAGGGAACTGTACTTAAACGGTTTACACCTCGAGCGCGTGGTTCAGCATCACGTATTAACAAACGTAACAGTCACATCACCGTTGAACTGGGTGAAAAATAATATATGACTCATATAGCACATCCATACATTCAGCGTATTGGTATTAATCGCGACTGGCGAAGTCGTTGGTTTGCTAAAAGTCCGCAACAGTTTCGTGAATTTTTACGGGCTGATGCCGCTGTGCGTAAATTACTCACAAAAAGACTAAAAGGAATGTCTGTTGATTCAGTAGAAATCGAAAGAAATCAAACTGAACTCCGAATCATTATTAAAACTTCTCGACCAGGACTAGTAATTGGTCGTAGTGGTGAAGGTGTAACGAAGCTTCGTTCTGATATAGACATGCTATTGCGTAAGCAAAAGCTGACTGAAATGCCAGAAATCAAACTTGATATCGAAGAAATTCGTTCACCAGAAAGTAGCGCTCAGATTGTTGGCCAAATGGTGGCCGAAGGTCTGGAAAAGCGAATGACATTTCGCCGTGTCATGAAACAAACCGTTGAGAAAGTTATGGCTAACCGTGACGTAAAAGGTGTACGTATCGTACTGTCTGGTCGTTTAGGTGGAGCTGAAATGGCTCGACGTGAAGAGATTAAGAAGG
>JAGQLZ010000038.1 GCA_020428895.1 Candidatus Kaiserbacteria bacterium | reverse complement strand
TTTCAATTATGGTAATCATCATGTTCAATGTATTTACTGGTGGTCTACACAAAATTTGGGGAATCGAAGAAAATGGTTGGCGAGATGTGCTAAATAAAAGCATTAGATCAATTTCGTTTATATTACTCCTTCAGTTATTTGTATTGTCGCTAGTATTAATTGGTGGAATCAATACTTTTACGGCGCAGATAATGCCAGATTGGTTGATATGGTTTACGCAATTTATATTAATGTTAATAATGACTTCAGTATTATTTACAGTTGGTTATGGAGTGCTTAGTTGGTCGGTTATTCCGTTTCGTTACCGCTTTATAGGTGGCTGTACCGCTTCTTCACTGTTTATGATTGCTAAGTTGTTTGTTTCTTTATATATATTTGTCAATCCGGTACCGTCATTGTTTGGGACAGCTGGTTTGTTAGTAGTTTTGTTGATTTGGGTCTATATTTCAGCAGCGATTATTTACTATGGAGCGGCGGTTGCCAAAGCGGCTGAAGAATACGCTTTCTTCTAAAAGATGTTAATATCATTATCGTATGTTAATTCTTGATGTTGAAGCTTCTGGAACTGATTATAATGTTCATTCAATAGTATCTATTGGTGCAGTTGATTTTGAAAATCCAGACAATCGTTTTTATGGTGAATGTAGAATTTGGGATGGAGCACGTATGAATGCTGAAGCTTTGGAAGTGTGTGGTTTTACCGAAGCAGAAATTACTGATATTAATAAACCGACAGAAGGAGAGTTGGTAACTCAGTTTTTAGAATGGACACAGCACATGGCCGATCGAACCATTACTGGACAGAATCCATCTTTTGATAGGGATTATGTTAAAGCAGCAGCTGGCCGGATTGGTTTATCATGGGATTTAGCCTATCGCACTATTGATACACACACGCTATGTTGGATGCATATAATAAAATCCGGCCAGCAACCACCAGTAGATGCACAACATCGGCGCTCAGCCCTTGATCTTGATGCAGTTTTAAATTACTGCGGAATTCCAGAAGAACCTCAGCCACATAATGCGTTAACTGGGGCGCTCTCTCACGCTGAAGTTACTTCACGTTTGCTTTTTGATAAAAAACTTTTACCAGAATTCGAAAATTTTCCAATTCCTTGGTTAACTGTGTAAATACTTACCACTTTAGTAGTAGTGACCGTGATACACTTATGTAATGGTACGAAAATTGTTAGGTAAAAAAGGGTCTAAAACAAAAAATAAAGGTCCAGAAAATTGTCGCGTAATTACTGATTTACTTGATCCAGATGGATCAAATGGTGACGCGATACAATCTTGGCGAGTGTTTCGCATAATGTCGGAATTTGTTCAAGGTTTTGAAATTTTACGAAAGCATGGATTAGCAGTAAGTGTATTTGGTAGCGCTAGAACTGATCCTTCAGATGAATATTACAAAATGGCTGAAGAGCTTTCAGCTAAGTTAGCCAAAAAAGGATTCGCTATTATTACTGGTGGTGGTCCAGGTATTATGGAAGCATCTAATGTTGGAGGCTTTAAGGTAGGTGGTAAATCAATTGGTTTTAATATTGATCTACCCTTTGAACAAAAGTTAAATCCTTATGTAACAGAGTCTTTAAACTTTGACTTTTTCTTTTCAAGAAAAGTAATGTTAGCGTTTGCTTCTGAAGCCTATATATATTTTCCAGGCGGGTTCGGTACGATGGATGAGTTTTTTGAAATAATAACTTTAATTCAAACAAAGAAAATCGAACAAATCCCGATTGTTCTTTTCGGTAAGGATTACTGGGAGCCACTCATAGCATTTTTTGAAAAAACTATGCTTAAAAAATACAAAACTATTAGCAAAGAGGATTTAGACTTAATCCATCTGGTTGATTCAGTTGACGAAGCAGTTAAATATATTGTCAAAAGTACTAATGGAAAGCTAGTTAGACAGGTGTAAGCTATGCAAGTTTTTTATCATGATACGGCTAAAGTAACAGAAGCGGCGATTGGACGTGAAGTTAAAAGACTTGATAATTATCGTCAGTACATAACCGAAGTGATAAATAATGATGATGATTCAGTGCCAGAGTATTCTCTAGCAGTATTTAAAGATGAAAACATGCTAGCTGAAGCAGCTAGATTAAAAAAGAAATTTTCACGTATATCACACTTAATCGTAGTTGGTATCGGTGGATCAAGTTTGGGTATAGAGGCAATTGATGCAGCTTTAGATAGCGTAGATAGAAAAGTACAATTACACGTACTAGATACCATATCTTCATTCCGGATTCAGAAATTACTTAAAGATTTACGTAAAGTACGAGCTCGCGATGTGGCGGTTTGTATAATTAGTAAATCAGGCAACACTACAGAAACTTTGGCTAATGCTTCAGTTTTACTTGAGTCGTTACGAAATAAGATGGGGAAGGGAATATATAGTCAGAGTATATTTATTGGTAATCCGGACACATCTTTTCTTAAAGAAGCTAAAGATATTGGAGCAGAAACCATAGAGATGCCTGAAATAGTTGGCGGTAGGTATTCAGTTTTTACTGCAGTGGGTATTATTCCACTAACTTTATTAGGGCATGATATTGAAGAAATTTTAGCCGGTTTTGAAGATTCTTCTGATTCTAGTTTTGAAGAAATTTCCGCAGAGAATGCTGCGCGTATATATTTGCACGCAAAAAAGGGCGATAAAATCTGTAATTTTTTTGGTTTTGATGTTCGATTACAAAAACTTGGTTTTTGGTACCGGCAGTTGTTTGCAGAAAGTATCGGTAAACCGACTACCAAAGATGGCAAAGTTTTGAAGTTTGGTATGTTGCCGGTAGTGACTACTCCAGTTGAATTACATTCAGTTGCTCAACTGTACTTTAGTAAATTCCCTGATGTTTATACCGATATTGTATTACTTGAAGAGCCAGATTCAGGGATAAACGTACCAGATTTTTTTTCGTTCATTCCTAAGCTGTCTAAACATTCAATGGATGAAATTTTGTTAGGTATATATAAAGGGGTTGAAAGTGCTTATCAAGAAAGCAATCTACCGTATCGATCGACTATTTTAGAAGATGAATCGTTACCTTATTCAATCGGTCAATTTATGGGAATGCGTATGAGAGAGACTATGTACGTGGCTGAGCTGATGAATGTTAACGCTTTTGATCAACCAAATGTTGAATTATATAAAAAACACACCAAGCGTATATTAAATATATGATTTGTTTAATTGATATTGGAGGTACCTACACAAGAATTGCTAGATCAGATGATGGCGAAACCTTGTCAGCAGTTGAAGTTTTTAAAACTCCAAATTTATATAAAAAAGGTATTGAAAAGATTTCGGAAGCCACCAAAAAATTAGAAATTAAAAAACCTGAATTTGTAGCCTGTGGTATTAGGGGTTTATTGACTGAAGACCGGTCAATGTTACAGAATGATGGAGTTTTAACTGATTGGGTTAAGAAACCATTAAAAAAGGATTTAGAAAAGCTTTATAAAATAGAAGTAAGGTTAGAAAATGATACAGCCTTAGCTGGTTTAGGAGAGGCAGTTTATGGTGCTGGAAAAGATATTGATATTGTTGTTTATCATAGTATCAGTACTGGAGTAGGTGGTGTGAAAGTAGAAGCTGGAAAAGTTGACCAGGCCAGTATGGGTTTTGAACCAGGTCATCAAATTTTAGATATTGATCGAACTGTCTTAGGAGATGATATTACACCAACCCTAGAGAATTTAGTATCAGGCACCGCTGTTGAAGAAAGACTTGGCGTAAAACCAAAAGATATTCCCCAAAATGATGTTATTTGGGACGAGCTTGCTGAGTATTTATCACAAGGTCTTAGAAATACAATTTTATATTGGTCACCAGACGTAATTGTGCTCGGAGGCAAAATGATGACTGGTGATCCGGCGATACCGATTGAAGCGATTAGAAGATACACCGTTGATGTTTTAGATGAATTTGTTCCATGTCCTTTTATCACTGTGTCAAAGCTGGGAGATGAGGCTTGTCTATATGGAGGCCTAGTTTTGGCACAAGATGTAGATTAAATGATACACTAGACAATATTCGTTAACTTAATTATTTTATGCTGTATTTAGCAATAGTAGTCATTATATTTTTATTGATTGCTTTTCTTAGAGAGGTTAAACAATATGAGCGCGGTGTTGTATTAACTATGGGCCGCTACACAGGCTTAAGAAAGCCGGGATGGAGCATTATTATTCCAATTTTTCAGACGATGCAAAAAGTGGATTTGCGAGTTAAGGCTGTTGACGTACCAGACCAAAAAGTAATTACGCGTGATAACGTGTCGGCTAGTATCAATGCTGTAATTTATTACAAAGTGTCAGATGCTGCTAAAGCAGTTCTTGAAGTCGAAGATTTTCGATTTGCAGTTTCTCAGTTAGCTCAAACGACTATGCGTAACATAGTTGGTGGTGCTGAACTTGACGAAGTTTTAGCTGAACGAGACAAGTTGTCAGAACGAATTCAGGAAATTATTGATGCCGAAACAGATGCTTGGGGAATTGCGGTTGAAAATGTTGAGCTAAAAGACTTCTTCTTACCAGAAGATATGGAACGAACAATTGCCAAGCAAGCTGAAGCAGAGCGTGAGAGACGAGCGGTCATTATTAATGCAGAAGGGGAAGTGGTAGCAGCTGAAAATATTTCTAAAGCTGCTAAAATGCTTTCTCAGGCACCGGGCGCTCTACATCTAAGAACCCTACAAACCTTAAACGATTTGTCTTCAGACCAATCAAATACCGTTATTTTTGCTACTCCGATTGAGGTTTTGCGAGCAGTTGAAGGAGTAACTCAGTGGCTAGATACAAACGCCAAAAATACTAAGGAATAGTACCTAGTTGACAATAAGTATAAAGTGTGATATAGTAATAAAAATCCGCTGGTTATGTTATGATTTTGCGGTCATCGACTTTGGTCGATGTTTGTCCGATAAGACCATTGGCTTATTATATCCACTGTTATTGCTGCACTATTAGCTGCAACAGGTGTGGTATCGGCGATTTCGCCAGATACTGCGTACGGAAGCATTACAAACCAAGCGACTGAATCGGAAATTTGGCTGACAGAAGCGGGGGATACGGAAAGTATCGTTCGTAACTATTTCCAAGACATTCCTGTAATGGTTCAAATTGCTCGTTGTGAATCAACATTTAGACATACTCTAACAGATGGTTCAGTACTCTCAGGTAGAGTCGACCCAGCTGACACGGGAGTTATGCAAATCAATAAGAGATACCATGAAGATACAGCAGTATCACTTGGTCTTAATCTTGATGATTTGTACGACAATATGGCCTATGCTCGTCATTTATATGAAAAGCAGGGTACACAACCGTGGAGTGCATCTAATCCGTGTTGGGGATCAACTCTAGCAATGATATAAAAAACTCCACAGAAAAAAGCGCCANNTGGCGCTTTTTTCTTTTTAGATGTTTTATATATGGAATGGTTCACTACGGTCTTCTGCAGTTTCTACTCGGTGAGCAGTATCAGATTCTGATTCGTAAATTTTCTTTCCTTTGTGAGGAATTGACCAGCCATCACCAGGACCGTAACTCATGGCGTATAATAAACCACCAATAATCGCTAGGTTCTTAAATAGGTTAACGTCATCCAAATCTAGATGAACTAAAATTGTTGCAAGGAACGTAAACCCAATTAATATGGCAGCTGCCAGTCCGGTACGATAACCAGCCATTAGTGATGCGCCGGCAATGATTTTAATCAGAGCAACAAAAAACGCAACCATCGTAGCTATTCCCATTGGTAAACCAAGACTGCTAACCAGTGAAGTGGCAAAACCTAAGCCACCAGTTTTAAATAACATACCTAGGCCAGTGAAAAAGAATAACATACCTAGGGCAATGCGAGCGGCGGTAATACCGTTTTTTCTTAGTAACAACCGATGCTCTCTACTCAACATGAGATGCATAATCAAATATTTTAATTATTAAACCGTATATAAATTGTAACAGAAATTTAGCTGTTTGGTTATATAATATAAAGATGAAATATTGGTTGATGAAAAGTGAACCGGATTGTTACTCGATTGATGACTTAAAGAAAGACAAAGTTGAGATGTGGGACGGGGTAAGAAATTATCAAGTGCGCAATATGATGCGAGATGAAATAAAGGTAGGAGATTTAGCACTTTTTTATCACTCTAATGCTGGTAAGGAGACAGGAGTGGTTGGAACCATGAAAGTGGCAAAAGAAGCATATCCTGATCCAACCCAGTTCGATATGAAAAGCGATCATCCTGACCCTAAGTCTAATCCTGAGAATCCACGTTGGTTGTGTGTTGATGTGAAGTTTCAGTCTAAATTTGACCGAACAATAACCCTTAGTGAACTTAAGAATGATCCATTTTTCGCCAGTATGACTTTAGTGCAAAAAGGGAACAGGTTGTCGGTTATGCCAATTAAAAAATCTGAGTTTAATAAAATAGTTAAACTGTCACATAATAAATAAACATGGAAAATATTATTGGAATAATGAAACGTAATCGTTTTAGAAAAGGCAAAGAAGAAAGTGGTTTTATACAACTATTCATTAGTAAAAGATTGATACATGGAGCGGCCACAGCTCTTTTGGGGATTTTTGTACCAATCTTTATATATGAAACCACCGGTCAACATTTTTATATAGTTGGTGGATATTACGCGTTACTGTCTTAATTGTATGTACTTTTCTT
>JAGQLZ010000037.1:13983-14212 GCA_020428895.1 Candidatus Kaiserbacteria bacterium | reverse complement strand
CAGCTACTTCACGGAAGTGCATTGGAGAACCATGTCGCTTTACTGCTAAGTATGCATAATCACGAATTCCTTTCACTCGCACATTTGGGCTGTCTGATGGACCCCAATCACCTAGTGGATTGCAGTCAATTTGTTTAGAAATCATCAACCAACGTTTTAGTACTTTCTCGTCATTCTTGTCAGCAATATCAATTAGTTCATTACGAAAACGATTGATAATTTCTGCTTC
>JAGQLZ010000037.1:0-13971 GCA_020428895.1 Candidatus Kaiserbacteria bacterium | reverse complement strand
TCTACCAATTCATCACGATCGAGACTTTGGTAAACATTTCGTAATCCTTTTTCTACCAGCTCAGCCACTTTCTTTTCTGTAAACCAACGATGTTTGTATTGTCCGTTTTCTTTACCTTTATAGAAAACATCACCTACTACAAGTAGGAAGTATAGGTGATTTTTGGTAGAGGCATCACTACTTAACTCATCAAGAAGAACGTGTTCAGCGATAATACCACCACCAAGTTGTTCAATGTGTGATTTGAGTTCATTAAATAGTTCTTCAAATTCAGTATAGACTTTTGACTTCTGAATCGACTGAATACCGTGGTTTTCAATCTGTCGAACTCGTTCACGGGTAATACCGTAAGACTGACCGATGGCTTCAAGGGTGTAAGATTCACCGTCTGGACCAAGTCCATAACGTTTCTCTAACACATCCCGAGCTCGCTCCGGTAGTGCACTCAATAGTTTTTTTGTAACCTGCTTAGGTTTAAATGTAATCATAATTAATTCCTACTTTACAATTTGACTTCGGGTCAGATTCAATGCGTGGCCTAAACTATAGCATTTCATTCTAATTCGTCAATACCCATTAATCATTTACTATTAAATTAAGAATTCGACCCGGTACGTAGATAACTTTTGCTGGTTTTGCAGTTAAGTAAGGGGCAAATCTTGGCTTGGTTATCACTGCGTCTAAAGCCTCGTCTTTGGTTGCTTCTGGAGACAAAGTGATGTCACCGCGTAATTTTCCATTAATCTGGACACCGATTGTGACAGTTTCATCTTTCGACAAAGTTTTGTCATAGGCTGGAAATTCGGCAGTGTGAACACTGCCAGAATTTCCAGCCAGCGCCCACAATTCTTCAGTTAAGTGTGGAGCAAACGGTGCCAACAAACGCAAAAATGCATCGTAACTTTCTTTTGTAAGAGATTGCTTTTCAACTGAATTAACAAATACCATCAAGGCACTGATTGCAGTATTAAATTTAAACTCTGGAATATCTTCACTCACCTTTTTAATTGTTTTGTGAAGTAGTTTTGTTATTTCTTTAGGTTCTGTTTCAGAAATGTGTTCGCTTAAACCATTAACTCGTTCTAGGAAGCGATGTAATCCAGCGATACCACCCATATCCCACGGATAGTTAGACACTTCACCATAAGGTCCCATAAAAGCTAGATACATTTTAACGGTATCTGAACCAACTCTAGCTACCTGTTCATCAGGATCAATAACGTTGCCTTTGCTCTTACTCATTTTGTTTCCGTCTGGACCAAGAATTAGTCCACGGTTAATTCGTCTTTGATACGGTTCTTGAACATTTACTAAACCAAGATCAAATAAAGCTTTCTGCCAAAATCGTGAGTAAAGCAAGTGCATAGTGGTGTGTTCTGCACCACCAAAATAAATGTCTATTGGCATCCAGTCTTTTTGAACATCCAGTGACGTAAATACTTCATCGTTAGCATTGTCCAAGTAACGCAAGAAATACCATGAAGAATCTACAAACGTATCCATGGTCTCCACTTCTGGTGTCCAACCTTTACCAAAGATTTCTTCAGTTCGTTTTTTGAGTTCAGCAGATTTAGCTAATGGTGCTTCCCCAGTTGGTCGAAAATCAACATCCTCAGGCAGTGTCCACGGCAGGTGTTCTTTCGGTACAATATGAGGCTTCCCTTCCGGATCATAAACAATTGGAATCGGGACTCCCCAGTAACGCTGACGGCCAACAGACCAATCTCTCAAGCGATAGGTGTTGGTCAATTTACCACCCACTTTTTCAGTGATGGCGACCTTAGCTTCTTCGGAGTCCATTCCATCAAACTCACCAGAGTTAATTAGTTCACCACTGTCAGTAAACAAAATACTTTTCTCGTTCTTTTCATTAGAAGCAGATGACTCACCCTTAGCTCTAACCACTGTTATGATGTTAATTTCGAACTTTTCAGCAAAAGCAAAATCTCGTTCATCGTGAGCTGGCACCGCCATGATGGCGCCGGTTCCGTATGAAGCAAGTACATAGTCAGCAATGTAAACAGGAATTTCTTCATTATTGGCTGGATTGATAGCGGTAACACCTTCTAGCTTCACACCAGTCTTTTCTTTAGTGTCATTCAAACGATCTTGTTCGTCTTTTTTAGCGGTGGTTTTTATATACGCCTCAACTTCAGACCAGTTACTAATTTTCTCTTTATTATCAGTAATTAACTTATGCTCAGGAGCTAAAACCACATAAGTGGCACCAAAGAGCGTGTCCGGTCTAGTGGTAAAGACGGTAATATCATCACCAGTTGAAAGCTTAAAGGAAATTTCTGCTCCTTTACTTCGTCCAATCCAGTTACGTTGAGAATCTTTGATATGTTCTGGCCAATTCAAATCATCAAGATCATCTACTAAGCGATCAGCGTAGTTAGTGATTCGCAACATCCATTGTGGCATTTCACGTTTTTCAATTTCGTTACTACAACGCTCACACGTACCGTCACTTAGTACTTGTTCGTTAGCAATTACAGTATTACAACCCGGACACCAATTTACAATTCCTTTACCACGATAAGCGATGTTATTTTCAAAAAATTGGGTAAACATCCACTGTGTCCATTTATAATAATTCGGATCAATGGTAGAAGCAGTTTTATCCCAAGAGAAAGCGTTACCCATACTAGCCAACTGACCTTTCATGTATTCGATATTTCCTTCAGTCCACTCTCGTGGATTTAGATTGCGCTTTATGGCGGCGTTTTCAGCTGGCAGACCGAATGCATCAAAACCCATCGGATAAACTACCTGAACGCCATTCATGCGCCTGTAGCGTACATAGATATCGGGAACAGCAAATGCGTACCAGTGTCCTATATGAAGATTGCCAGATGGGTATGGTAGTTCAACCAAAACGTATTCTTTACTTTTTGATTTATCTCGATCACCAGCCTTATACAGATTGTCTTTCTGCCACTGCTCTTGCCACTTTTTTTCAAACCCTTTGTGATCAAATTTTTTGTGCATACCCCATCGATTGACTTTGTAAAATAATGTTTATTATGCATCACACATATTATTAGTCAAATTTGTTAAATTTGGTAAAAAAATTGATAGTGATACAATAGCCAAATATGAAACTTGAAGATTTAAAACAGTCGCAGAAAATTTTTATCGAGAACATAAAAGTTGGACATACTCCAGAATACTTTGTGCTCGGTATCAGTTCAGGTTCTGAGTTACAAACTTATGCTTTAACACCAGCCCATATCAAGCGCTTACAGCAGTATCTAGCCCACGAAATAATTGAATACGAAAAGAAGCATGGAGAAATTACTGCAGAGTGGAATCCTAATGTAATTAGTCCGGTCCAAAGAGCCAATCCACCGATGGAAGGAAGTTAAAATAAAAGGCGGCCTCGCTGTGTAGCGAGGCCGTATTGTAATGAGGGTGCTTAAGGTTTGTCAGTTCCTAACTTGCCCTCATACTCGACATTTGGCAGTACGGCTCGAGACTAAGTGCCGACCCCTTAGTGTGCTGACGACACACGGCATCTTTGTACAAATTTAAGAATGTTGAGTAAAGAACGGTATATCCCAACATCCCCTGCGTCACTCGACAGTGACGCTAATCAGTGATTTATATCACTGATTAAAAACATGTCAATAGTTTACGAATGTAAGAATTCAATCACGTCACCATCTTTCACTATGTATTCCCTGCCCTCTGTACGAAGCTTTCCTTCATCTCTAGCTTGTTTTAATGAACCACATTCAACTAAGTCATCAAAAGTAACTACATGAGCTCGAATGTATTTGTCACGAAAATCAGTGTGAATAGCTGCACCTGCGTCTGGGCCGGTACTACCAATTGGGACTGTCCAAGCGCGAGTTTCTTTTTCACCGGTGGTAAAGAATGACATTAAGCCAAGACGAACATAACAAGCTCGAATTAAAGCGTCTACTCCGCTGTCCTGAGCACCATATTCACGGCGAAATTCATTTTTTTCTTCGGGCGATAAATCCATCAGTTCATGTTCCATTCCAGCGTCAACAAACACATACTGTGCATTATTATTTTCAAAAAATTCAACTAATTCAGTCCATCGCTCGTCATTGGTCTCGTCAAAGTTATGCGCACCATTTTTCTTATTGCAGACATACAAAAATGGTTTTAAGGTAAGCAAATTTAAACCTTTAACAACGTTCAACTCTTCTTTGTTCAAATCAATACTATTTGCCAAGTTACCCGCTTCAAGCACTGGAAAGATTTTATTTAAAACTGACTCTTCAAGAATAGCTTTTTTATCACCACTCCTTACTTCACGACCGACACTATGTAGTCGTTTACTAACTGTTTCCATATCAGCCATAACCAACTCTAGATTGATGACTTCAATATCAGCTTTAGGATCAATTACTCCCGAAACGTGATGTATATCATCGTCTTCAAAGATTCTGACCATCTGAGCAATCATGTCAGTCTCACGAATATTGGCTAAAAATTTATTACCCAAACCTTCACCATCAGAAGCACCTTTTACCAAACCTGCAATGTCAGTAAATTCAATTACAGCGGGAATGATTTCACTACTGCCTGAAATATCAGAAAGAGTTTTTAATCTACCGTCAGGCACCGGAACTATTCCCACTGATGGATCGATGGTACAAAATGGATAATTTTCAGCCGGTACGGATTTTTTAGTTAAAGCATTAAACAACGTTGATTTCCCAACGTTCGGTAATCCAACAATTCCAACAGATAAAGACATAAATTAAGTCAAAGAATATTAGCTTTATTAAACTTTAATAGCAAGCTATGTTTCAAAAAATGCTATTTTTGTTACAAATTTTTATCAAGACTTGCGATAAATCTTAATTATTTTTGTATACAACGCCAATTGTTTTGCCTTTTTTTACTAAAGTTAAATCTTTTTTAAGAGTTTTTTCGTTAAAACAAAAATCAATACCGACTGGTTTAGTATCTACTGATACACCACCGGCTTCAATAATCCTTCTAGCTTCAGATTTTGATTTTACTAAATCAAGTAACACTAAAACTTCAGAGATATTCAAACCTTTTTTAAGATTGGTTTTTGATATTGCTAAACTAGGTGCTTCATAAATCAGTAAAGCTTTTTCTGTCTTGGTAAGATTAGAACTTGGCTTTTTTCCATAGAGTATATCAGTCACTTTCTTTACAGAAGTAGCTACCAGTTTACCGTGCACAAAAGTGGTCATGTCGTCAGCCAGTTGTCTTTGTGCCAAACGTTTGTGTGGTTCAGCCTTGTGTTTCTTGATAATGGTTTTTAATTTGGTTAATGGAGTGAATGAAAAGACATGCAAGTATTCTTCAACATTTTCGTCAGCGGTGTTTATCCAAAATTGATAAAAAGTTAACGGTGAAGTTTTTTTAGGATCTAACCAAACAGCGTTACCTTCAGACTTACCAAACTTTTTGCCAGTAGTTTTGTCGTTAATCATTGGAGTGGTTAACGCATAAACATTGTTGCCATGTTTTCTACGAATCAAATCTACTCCAGAAATAATATTTGCCCACTGGTCAGAACCACCAATCTGTAAATCAACTCCGTATGTTTTGTGTAAATGTAAGTAATCACAAGCTTGTAATAGTGAGTATGAAAATTCTGTATAAGAAATACTGTCTTCGTCAGTTTCTAATCGACGTTTGATAATGTCACGTTTGATTAGCTGGTTAACTGTGAAGTGTTTACCAACATCACGTAAAAAATCAAGCAGTTTTATTTTACTTAACCAGTCAGCATTATTTAGTACTTTTAAATCTTTTTTGTTTAAAAGACCAGACATTTGAGACTTAATACAAGCCAAATTGTGTTTGAGGGTTTTATCATCCAAAAGCTGTCTTTCTCCGCTTTCTCTTGGGTCACCAATCATGCCCGTAGCACCACCAACCAACAAGTATGGAGTATAACCGGCGTCACTTAGATGCTTCATAAGAATAATTGGCACCAAATTTCCAACGTGCATAGAGTCAGCGGTTGGGTCAACGCCTACGTACATTGATCGCTTTTTACTTAGTACTTCAGATAAATCACCCCCACCAGTTTGGGCTATCAGTCCCCGTTCTTCTAGATCAGTTTGCAGTTTTGTTTTAGCCATACTTTGTGATTAATATGAGTATAAGTTTAATATTTTAATTAAAATATCAGCTAACTATAGCATTATTTTTTGTTTGTTAAAGTTAACCTACTATAAGATAAATAGTAGCTTAGTTTGTTTGAAAACTATAATTTAAACAGATTAGTAAAGTAGTGGTGGTTGATATTCGCAGAATGTAACTTCAGACACATCATAGCCAAGCTGTTCAGCAAACACTTTTCGGGCTTCTTCTCTACTACCAATGGCATCGATTAAGCCAACTTCAAAAGCTTCCTTTCCAGTCATTGACGAACCATCTGCGTGCACTTTAACTTCGTCGTAAGTACTACCACGGTAATAGGCAATTTGATTAATGAACTCATCATGAACAATCCTTAGGTCTTTTTCGAACATTAATTTTTCTTCTTCAGTGAGTGGACGGTTAGGATTACCAGCTTCTTTATAGTCACCAGCCGTTAACTCAACAAAAGATAAGCCTTCTTCAAGATTTTGTTCAGTATTTTCAATATACGACATAGTTACTCCAATACTACCAATATCAGACATTGTTGAAGCAAATAATTGATCAGTACTAGCTGCAATTAAATAGCCACCAGAAAGTCCATAATCACCAATCAAACCATAAACTGGAACTTTTGATGAATCAATTATTTTAGCAATCTGTTCAGAAGCCACTGGAGTTCCACCTGGAGAATTAATTTCTAACAAAACCCCTTTTATATATGGGTCTTGCTCAACGCTACTGAAGAATGACCTAACAGCACCTGGTGTTACCACAAGATCATATTCACTAAACGATTCATATGGGTAAATCACGCCCTCAATTGGATAAACAGCGATATTACAAGCACCGTCACTGACTCTTTCTGCGTTGTCGTAAAAGAAAAAAGCAACAAAAACAATTACAAAAAAACCCGCGCCAATTGTAAATAGTCTTACAAACGCACTCAAAATCTCTCGTCCAACACTTGGTAATGGTGGAGTATAAGTATTATTTATCACCGTGGTTGGTGATTCAGAAGATTGATTAGATTGCTCGTTTTCCAAGGTTTTCTATTTCTTTAAGCCACTTTTCGCGATAGGTATCCGTCACTTTTTCGCAAGGTCCATAGGCACTTACTTTAGTTTTAATACCAGCAAATTCAAGAATACCGTATTGAATTTCATTTGTGAAATCTCCAAAATTCCACCAAGTTTTAAATGGACTATGTGAACCTGAAAGGATTATTACTCGCGCGGTTCGCCCATTTAGATGTTTATCAAGTCTTTTAGTTTCTTTATTGAAATTAAAAGCGAACCCCGGTAACCAAAATCTATCAAAAAGTCCCTTTAACAGGGCTGGCATGGTACACCACCAGTTTGGATACACAATTACAATATGATCAGCGTTTCTGAATTTGTCTTGCAGTTCAATCAAGTCAGGTTCTAATTCTTGAATTGATTTATACCCTTTGTGCAAAATTGGGTCGAATTGTAACTCTCCGAGATTCACTCTCATTACTTCATGTCCGGCATCTTCTGCACCGGCTTGATAACGATCTGATACTGCACCACTAAATGAATCAGCGTCAGGGTTACCACAAATAACTAGTATTTTCTTTGTCATATATATTGAATTCTAACTTAAAAAACACCGACATGAACGGTGTTTTTTAAGAATCTGTTGATAGAGTATTGTTTTCGTTAGCGTCTAATTGAGCCGTTAGGATTAAACTTACCAGCCGCTCCCCCACCTTGCATCTTTATTAATTGTTCTCGGCTTTCTGGACTCATCGCTGCCATAATTTCACTTTGATATTTTGGCAATACTTTCATAGCCGCAGCCATTTGATTGTTACCGTTAGACTTTAATTCAGCCTGCATTTCTTTTGCAATCTTTTCGAAGAGTTTTGGATCATTTTCCATCATCTCCATAATCATTTTTTGTTGCTCCGGTGGAGCGTCTTTCATTTGCGATTGAATCATTTTTTTCATCGCAAAGTTTTTCACTTTTCCAAACATAATGACGCAATTGTAACAGAAATAAATTAATGAGAAAGGCGTATTATATATATGTCGGTTATAACTTTACCATTGACAAGTAACAGAAATAGTATATTGTCAAGGGGTTAAAATTTAAGGTAGTTACATGAAAATACTTATTTCGGTTGGCAAGGACTTACTTGCATTTTTTAATTACAAAACTAGAAGAGGTCGACTGGCTTTGGTAGTTCTTACTATTGGCTTGATGGGTTTATATTTTGTTACCAATCAAGAATCACCAAACGAAACAGTAGCTGAAGAACAAGTACGTTCTGTAAGCGTTGCTAGTGTTAGTGACTACTCTGATGTTGCTTCCCTGCAACTTATCGGGTCTGTTGCTTCCTTAGATCAAGCTAATATTATCGCTGAAACTTCTGGACGAATAACAAGGGTAAATACTTCACTGGGCCAAACTGTGGTTCCTGGACAAGTTATCGCTCAACTAGAAAACGCTTCTCAATATGCTACCTTACTACAGGCTGAAGGAGCTTACGAAGCAGCTGTGGCAGCGGCTGCAAAAAGTGATGTTAGTGTCGACTCAGCTAAAACCGGTCTTACTAGTGCAAAAAACAACGCAATCTCTACCTACCGGAGTGCCTACAACACACTTAGTGACATTATCTTTAATAGCGTTGACGTAATTTATGCTGATCCAAATAACAGTATACCGGGGGTGCGACTTGATGCTAAAAATAATGTTAACTACCTTAACTCTACAAGAGCAAATCTTCAGACAGCCATGACAAGTTGGCAAATTGGCACTGGTCAGATTAATCAAAATAGCAATATTGAAGGTGAGATTCGTGAAGCAATTTCTATTACCACAACAGCTATCGAACTGATGGACGTTGTGATTAATATATTTAATGAAGATCCAAGTAAATACGAAACTGGTAGATTTGCTGGCTTGCAAAGCACTTTTACAGCCAAGCGTGGCGTTTTAAACAGCACTTTGGCTTCATTAGAAGCTCAGTTAACTAGCCTTTCTCAAGCTAAAGATGCAGTAGCGACAGCCGAACTTGGTGGAACAAATTCAAATATTTCTTCAGCAAACGCCCAAGTTAAACAAGCTTTGGGTTCACTTAGAGCGGCTGAGGCAAATTATGCTAAAACTATCATTAGAACACCTATCGCTGGAGTAGTTAATTCACTTGATGTTAAGGTTGGTGACTATGTCTCACAAACAGCTCCAGTTGCAACTATTGCCAATAACAACGCTCTTGAGATAACCACTTTTATTGGCGAATCAGAACGAGATCGAATAAATATTGGTCAATCAGTAACTATTGAGAAACTATACAGTGGTACAGTTACTCATATTTCACCGGCCATTAATCCTGCTACTAAAAAAATTGAAATTAAAATTCAAACTGACTCAATCGACATTGCAAACGGCGATACTGTATCAATAGCAATTACTAGTGATTATAACGAACCAGACAAAGATTTGACTGGCCCAATTTTAATCCCACTTACAGCAGTAAAGTTCACTGCTTCAGACGGTACTGTGTTTACAATTGAAAACGGTAAACTTGTTTCTAACCCAGTTACTATTGGTAACATCAGTGGCTCATTTATAGAAATAATTTCAGGCATTGATAGAAATACCGTGTTTGTTACTGACGCTCGAGGTTTATCAAGCGGTCAAACTGTAAACGTAATAGAAAATTAATATGTGGGAATTTTTTATTCGAAACAATAAGTTTGCGTATCTATTTCTTGTAGTATTAATTGGACTTGGTGTTTATAGTTTGGTTTCAATTCCAAGAGAATCATCGCCAGAGGTGGTTATTCCGATTGGTGTCATTACAACTGTTTTACCAGGTGCACCAGCTTCTGATATCGAATCACTAATTACCAATGAAATAGAACGAGGTTTAACTGCCTTGGAGAATGTTAAAAAGATTACTTCTACTTCACGAGAAGGTGTCTCTTCTGTAGTAGTTGAGTTTGAGGCAAGTGCTGATATTGATACATCAATTCAAGATCTTAAAGACGAAGTGGATAAAATTAAACAAGACTTACCTAACGACGCAGAGGATCCGTTTGTGTCAGAGGTAAACTTCGTTGATCAACCAATTATGGCAATCGCTTTTTCAGCTGATTTAAGCGACTTTGCATTTGCTGAGTTGTCTAAAGATCTTGAAAGAGAAATTGAGTCTATAGCTGGAGTAGCCAGAGTACAAACTCAAGGCGTAAGAGACCGTGAGGTAGCTGTTATTGTTAATCAAGCTGATCTTTTAAAGTTTGGTATTTCTCTTACGGAAGTTACCAATGCTATTAGAAATGCCAATCTGACTTTACCAATTGGGCAGATTGTAAATAACGGTGTGGCTTATAATGTCGCTTTTGATGGTGACATTACTGATAGTTCACAAATTCAAAATATCGCTGTAACTACTTTGGGAGGTCAACCAGTTTATATTCGTGATATTGCTGTTGTTGAAGATGGTCTGGCTCCGGCTTCTTCAATTTCTCGACTTAGCGTCGAGAATGAACCATCACAAAATTCAATAACTTTTAATGTTTATAAATTGTCAGGTGGAGATATTACTAGTATCGCTAAAGCTGTTAACGCACGGATTGATGAACTTAAACAGCTTAATGAACTGTTGGAAAATGTTAATTCAGTAACAATTCTCGACGCCGGTGAACAAATTGAAACTGACTTAATTAGACTATCTACTTCTGGATTACAAACAGTATTTTTAGTTGTTTTATTACTAGTGGTAGCAATTGGCTGGCGTGAAGGTATTTTGGCAGGTACAGCAATTCCTCTATCATTTTTGTTTGGTTTTATTGGCCTATATTTTTCTGAAAACACTATTAACTTTTTAAGTCTTTTTTCATTAATTCTGGGTATCGGTATTTTAGTGGATTCATCCATTGTGATGGTTGAAGGAATTAATCGCCGAATGAAAGATAATCCAACGATTGATAAACGTGAAGCGGCTATAAAAACTATTAGAGAATTTTCAGCTCCTTTAATTTCTGGGACTCTAACTACGGTAGCAATGTTTGCCGGACTATTTATTGTGTCAGGAGTCATTGGTCAATTTATTGCCAGTATACCGTTCACTTTGATTTTCTTGTTGTTCGCATCCATGTTTGTGTCACTTGCAATAATTCCTCTATTAGCTTCAATCTTTCTACATAGAAAAAACAACACTCGATTTGAAGAAAAACAAGTTGAATTGGCACACAAACTGGAAACACGTTATAAAAATTGGCTATCAACAATTATTGGTAATGCCAACAAAGAAGATAAGTTTACTGCTATTATTGCAGCCGGATTAATACTGGCAATTTTTCTAACGTTTAATGTTTTTGCTGGCATTATTTCATCTGTATTAATTTATTTTACTTACCGTTGGCGATATCGTTATGTCCGTAAGTTAAATTATCGTAATTGGCTCAATGGACTTGCATCACTTGGCTTATGGTTTGCAACCACTGGGTTTAGTGTTTTAATCGGTTTCTTTGTAGCTACAACTTTCCTACCTGAATATAATCTTGTTAAAGTAGTTTTCTTTGACTCAGGTGACGTAGAGTACATTATTGTAGAGGTAGAAAATCCTGAAGGAACTATTAAAGAAGTTACTGATATTGATGTGAGGAGAGTAGAAGAGGTGTTATATCAGACAAATTACATTGAGTCGTTCTCTGTGACAGTTGGAAGTGGTAGTGAATTTGGTTCTGGCGGTACTGGCGAAAAATTTGCAAATATATTTGTTTCACTAAAAGATAAACGTGACTTAACTAGTTCTGAAATCATCGAAGACTTAAGAACAAAAATGTCTCCTATTACTGATGTAAAGGTAACTGTTAGTCAGCCAAGTGACGGTCCGCCAACTGGAGCCGCTATTATTGTTAAGTTTCTTGGTGATGACTTAGAAGAGATAACCAGACTCGCTAATCAATCAGCTGAAATATTTAAATCAATACCGGATACTACAAATATTGAAACTAGTACCAATAACAATAATACCGAGTTTGTACTAGAGCTTGATCGAGACAAAGCAGCAGCTTTAGGTTTGAATCCATTTATGGTTTCACAAATTGCTAGAACAGCGGTATTTGGAACTGATGCAACTTCGCTTACTACCTTAGATGAGGATATAGACGTGGTAGTTAAACTCAATATCGATAATAACGAAAACGTAACTAGTGGAAATACTAATGTAACTGCAATTGATACATTAGCTAGAATTTCATTACCTACTGCTTTTGGTACAGTTCCGCTTTCTGAATTGGTAACTATTTCACTACGTGAATCAAGTTCTGTAATTAATCACGAAAGTAGTAAACGGGTAGTTACTGTCACAGCAGACGTAACCGCTAATGGAAATGCTCGAGAAATTCAAACTGAAGCTATTAACAAAATTAAAACTGAACTTAACATTCCAGATAATGTGGAATTTAGTACTGGTGGTGGAGAAACCGATGAGTCCAATAAGGCTTTTATAGAAATGTTTCTAGCCTTAATTGTTGGTCTAGCTTTAATGGTGGGGATTTTGACTTTGCAGTTTAATTCTTACCGACACATGTTATACGTACTTTCTATCTTGCCATATTCACTAATCGGTATCTTTGCAGGACTTGCGATAATGGGTAGCTCACTTTCCTTCCCTTCTATGATGGGCTTTATCGCCTTAACTGGTATTGTGGTAAACAACTCAATTCTTTTAATCGATATGATGAACCAACAACGTAGAGAAAACCCAAATAAAGATATTAGAAATATCGTAATTGACTCTGCAGGAAGTAGATTACGACCAATTCTTTTAACCATGACAACAACAGTAATTGGTATGATACCACTTACTTACGCTGGTGATTTGTGGTCACCTTTGGCTTACGCTGTGATGTACGGGCTAGTATTTTCGGTGCTAATTACTTTATTGTTTATACCAATTATTTATCATCGGAATCCTGGTCAACTGAGTGATTAATTGGCTGTTTACTTTTTGGCGAGATTCCCCTTGCTAATTTGTTGACTTTAATATGCCACATTATGCCGTTAACGATAGCTACTGCAAATACAATGGCACATAAGTAGATTGCAAAGAAAATATTAAAACTATTTACTGATTTACCAATCGGTAATAAGGCTGTCATTATACCCAGTGTGTACCAACTAGAAGCCTGAATAGCCGGCCCAAACGTACTTGGCATGATATGTGCTGTCATCAAAATTGCATTAAAGTACAAAATAAATATAACAACCCATTGAGAAATGGTATGTATGTCCATAGCAGAACTGCCAGCTATGGAATATTCATATAGACCGATGTACGCAGCAGAGAAAAGAATCGCCACCATGGCTACCCGTAGAACTACGTATACAATCCCCATCATATTGCGTTCAGTTTCATCGATATGACCGTCAGCTATGGCCACAAAAAAATTAACAATGGCTAAAGTGGACGCACCCACTCCTAGAGAAATGGCAATTGACTGTAATATGTAGATAATTACCACAAAAAATGACATGATATTTATATATTAACAGACTCAATCCTTCAAATTAGTATAATATTCAACATATGAAACATTATCGACATCTATTTTTTGATATGGACTTAACTATCGCACCATCACGGGAAAAAATCTTACCAGAAATGTATAAGATTTTAGATGAAATGGATCGAGATATTACTATTGTGTCTGGACAAGAAGTTTCAAAAATTGGTTGGCAGAGTAATGAATTGATAGCTTATACTTTGGGTCAAAATGGTAATCATGCTACTGATTTAGAAAATAATGAAATTTGGAATATACCATTAGATGATAAACACCGACAAGAAATTCTTGAACACATAAATCATATAATTTCATTGGTAGA
>JAGQLZ010000036.1 GCA_020428895.1 Candidatus Kaiserbacteria bacterium | reverse complement strand
ATATAAATTTCGACAGCAATGATGTAATAACTGTTTACATTAATGATGAAGCTGAAAATGCAGTTACCGTAACCAAAGAACCGATTTCTTCTATTAGTAACATGAATCTTTATGAAGATCATGTCATAGTTAGACACGAAAATACTAATCCAATTAACATTGCAGATATGTCTGATTGGGATAGTTCAGATGATGGAGATATTATATTTACTGCTATTGATGCTGGTACAGACACTTTAACGTTACCAGCCAATACTAAATTGATTGTTTGGGATAATAAAGATTTTGCTCCAAATGGTAACGTTACCATTTCTGGTGGTGGAGCAGGTGCTCCGCATGACGGTTCGCTGGAGTTGCAAGATGATGCTAATTTTATTGCGGCTGGTACACAATCTCATAGCATTGGTGGAAGTATGATTTTAGGTACAGATGCTGGACTGACAAGTGCTTTGTCAACATTTACCTTTACCACTAATGATGCGGGACGCACAATTGATGTTAATGAAAATGCCTTCAATAATCTAATATTTAACGGATCAGGAGATTGGACTATTTCTGACAATACACTCACAACCAATGGTGATCTAACTATTACTAGTGGTACGCTAACACTACCGCCAGCTACTACAACTATAGGTGGTTCGTTTGTAAACGGAGACACTTTTGTCGCCAACGGTGGTCTACTTTACTTCACCAGTTCTGATGCCGGTGAAACAGTCACGTTTGGTGGTTCAGACGCTGCGACTGTAGTTTTCAACGGATCAGGAGATTGGACTTTTGGTGACACTAATGCAACTTCAACCGGATCAACAACAATCATGAGTGGTGATGTGACAATGGTAAGCGGTAATTATGCAGTTGGTGGCGATTTCATTAACTTAGATACGTTGGATGCAAATGATGGCACTTTGATATTTACTGATAACACTGGTACTTCCACCATTACATTAAATGGACAAGATGCTGGAAGTATAATTGTTCGTGGTTCTGGTGCTGTTGAAATGACTGATATTTCATCAACCTTAACTGGAGATTTAATAATTGAAGCAGGTAGCATAAGACTCTCAACCTCAACTATCTCAATTGCTGGTTCACTGGATGCAACTGGCGGAATAATGGCATTAGATCAAAATACTGTTCTATTTAATTCAGGTGATACTGGCGAAACTGTCAATCCTGGTAATAATGAATTTTATAATGTTCAGTTTGCAAATGCGGCTGGAGGTTGGACCCTGTATACAGCTACTACAACAAATAATTTCTCATTAGTGTCAGCCAATAGTTTTACTATGGCCAGCGGTGAAGTTTTGTCAGTTAATGGTGTTTTCTCAAATATCGTAGGTGGAGTGAAAACAAATTGGACCGGTTCAACATTGAAATTATTGTCAGGCACAGAATATGAAATAAACACAAAATCAGCTGGAGGTGACGTATACAATAACTTAGTTATTGGTCCGAGTACTGATATTAGAAGTTGGGACAGTAGCGCTGTCACAACTAATATTGATGTCAGTTCATCACTTTACTCTCAAGATCATGCTGGAGTCGCTGGAGATTTGTACATTTATGGTGACTTTAGAATTGCTACACGAACTGAGTACTGGAGCTACGCTACCAACTTTGACGGAACTGCATTGGGCGGTGGTTCAAGGGCTGTTAATGTATATATTGATACTGAAGCTCCAACTACTACAACAGTTACTCTTGAAAACAGCGGTAGCTTAAGAATTATCGGTCAAGCTGGAGCGACTACTACTATCCAAAATGCTTCATCAACACTAACTTATCCAATTAATATTTCTGGAGGTACCTTTAACGCAAATTACTACAGTTTCACTCATATGGATGCAAATGGTCTTAATATCAGTGGTACCCCAGTCATTACTAACCTATCAAATGGTGATTATGAGATGAGTGCTTTCTTCGGAAATCTCATTACTTTAGCTACTTCTAGTTTGTTGGCTAATCCAAGTAAAACATTCACAAAAGTTCGATTCAATAGTGGACTAGGAGGAAAAAACGTTTCACTAGCAGCTACTACGACTACAGCTTGGAACTTTACTGGATTAATCGGTAATATTGCCGGTGAAGATTATGACGTAGACGGATCAGATGCTTGTGGATCGATTCGTTGGGATGATAGTGATTGTCAATTGTTACAACAAACTCATTACCGTTGGCGAAATGATGATGGTGGAGAAGGGGCGTACACAGCGGAATGGTACCATCCAGCTTGGGATAAACGAAAACGAGTTCGCTTGCTCAATAATGATGCGACTGCCTATGCTACTACTGCAGTTAAAATTACAGTTGCCCATGAAACTGACGATATGCAAGCTAACTTCTATGACTTACGGTTTACAGATTCAGACGGAACTACTTTAATTCCACATTGGATTGAAAACTTCAGCGGTGGTACGGAAGCTCAGATTTGGATTGAAACACCTAATATGCCAGCCAGTGGTCAGAAAGATTTATTCATGTATTACGATAATCCAAGTGTGCCGACTACCACCAGTTCTCTTACAGAAGTATTTGCTTTTGCTGATGACTTCGAAGACGGTAATATTAGTGAATACAGTGGTAATACTAGTCTGTTTACAGTTGATGGTAGTTTTGCTTACGGTGGATCATATGGATTAGACACCACCGGCTATGAAAATAATCGTGCTGCAGACGGTATTTATCGAACTGACGTAACTGTTTCTCAAGGTCAGATAATTCGCTACATGCAATATGTTAATACCGCCTATACGTCAGACGAAGTTTGTACTATGTTTGGTATTCAATCACCAGGATCAGCAAATAATAACTATGCCGTCTGTCTTGAACAATTAGGTACAGACAGAATTACTTTAGCTCAAGATGTTCAGAGCACAGATAACTATCCAATTGGCGACCCGCCAGACATTCTTGGTCAGACTAATGTTACATACAGTACAGGTTGGTACGAAGTAGTAATCGATTGGCAAACAGATGATACGATTGATGTTGAGTTGTATAACAATTCAGGAACTTTAGTAGCAACTACTTCAGCATCTTCAAACACCTACACTTCAGGTGGTGTCGGATTCACATATTGGGGTCAGCACGGAGGTTGGGATAGCTACGTGGCTTACAATCGAGTCGAAACTACACCAACAGTAAGGTTCGGAGCAGAGCAGACTGACGGTGGTGCTACTTGGGCCGCCGGATTGAACCAAGCTGGTACCGGATTTGATCTTGGTGAAGTAGCCCGTTTACGTGTTGCGGTTGAGAACACTGGATTAGATAGGGTAGATCAAGAATTCCAATTAGCATTCGCTCCTAAAGGTACCGCACCAAGTTGTGCTTCGGTTAACCCAGCTTCGTTTACAGCTGTTCCAAATCAATCTAGTTGTACAGGTTCGGGTATTTGTATGGCCACCTCATCAAACTTTAGCAATGGAGATCCTACAACTGATCGTTTAGCTAGTACTTCAGGAGCCTTTACTGCCGGTGAGATGGTTGAAGATAGTAATAATAAGACTGGTCTGTTAGATGTTAATCAAAATCAGTATACTGAACTAGAATATGCAGTTACTGTAACAGTCGATGCTACTGATGACGCGTATTGTTTCTTAGTTACAGACAATGGTT
Organism: Candidatus Kaiserbacteria bacterium; assembly: GCA_020428895.1. GTDB lineage: Bacteria > Patescibacteriota > Minisyncoccia > Phycocordibacterales > UBA918 > OLB19. The sequence continues at coordinate 9,424 of JAGQLZ010000036.1, read as the reverse complement.
CATTGCTTGACTCATACGTTCAAGTGCCAGAATTATCACTACAGTTTGTCCCAACTCTAGGCACAGTTTACTTAAATAACAGTGATGATATTAGTTTAACTCCAGGAACTACTACCGCTGTATATGCTACCGGTACCGTAACTGATTTAAATGGTTATGCAGACCTGTCTACTGCTACAGCTACTATCTATCGCAGTGGTGTAGCTGGCGGTGCTTCATGTACAGCGGATAACAACAATTGTTATATTGCGGCCGGATCTGGTCAGTGTAACTTTGTTAGTTGTTCAGGTAATTCTTGTACCGTTGAATGTCTGGCTGATATTTTCTTCCATGCTGACCCAACTGACGTAGCCCCTTACGAAGGAGAAGAGTGGACAGCCTTCATTGAAGTTGAAGATAGCGCTGGTAATTACGGTTTTGGTGGTGCAATAAGTGGCGTAGAATTGTTTACTATGAGAGCGATTGATATTGACAATGATATCAATTACGGAGCTGTTGCCGTAGAAGGTGATACTGGAAATAATAATGCTTCAACTACTATATATAATGAAGGAAATATTGCTATTGATATCGAGGTACAGGCTACCGATCTTCTTGATGGATATACATCGTCTAGAATTCCTGGTGAAAAACAAAAGTTTTCAACTACTACCTTTGACTATGGTACTTGTAGCGGTAGCTGTGTAGATGCGTCAACGACAGTAGCCGTTGGACTTGAAGTTGAATTATCAAAACCAACTACTGAAACTCCACCAGTTGAAGATAAGGTTTTCTGGGGTATTTCAGTTCCTTATGGTGTAAACAGTGCTCCTCATACTGGAATTAACATCTTTACTCCAGTAGATGATTAATGAGTGCTATGATGTATTTAACTCTTATGAAAAGGTTCCTGATTCTTTGTTTGGCTATTTTTACAGTTCCTCTTGGAGTAATTTTGGCAGCGGATGATACAACACCACCAGAAATTTCTAATGTAGAAATTGCAGAAGTAAGTGAGGATACGGTTACTATTACTTGGGAAACAGATGAAGAAGCTGATTCTTTAGTCAATTACGGACTTTTACCTGATTATGGTATTGTGCGTCAGCCTTTAGTAGATAGAGTTTTGCACTCAGTTACACTTAATAACCTTGAACCAGGACGGATTTATTACTTCCGAGTAGTTTCGTCTGACGATGAAGGTAACCAAGGAATTTCTGCTGATTACAAAGTCCAAACTAGTGGTACACCAACTACTAATGAAGGCGACGGTCAACAGTCAGCTCAGGGTGACGGAGCAGGAGCGATGGCTGGTGAAGGATCTTCTTCACAATCACAAGAACAAACCCAGACTGAAACCACTCAAGAAATTGTTGAAAAAATTCAAGAAATTACTGATCCACAAAAATTACAGGAAATTATTAATGAAACAGTAAAAGCGATTGAGGGTATCACTGAAGATTTGACCATTGTTGGACCGCCGACAGTAATTCCAGAAACCACTACGGCTTTAGTAAAATGGACAACTGATCGAGCAGCTAGTTCAGAAGTATTATTTTCACCAACTAGAGGTTTTGATGGAACCAATTATCAGTTTTCGCAATCAACTACTGACGGCGACAAACAACAGCATGAAGTTAGACTAATTGGGTTGCAGTCATATACCGATTATAGTTTTAAAGTGCGATCCACTGATGAATATGGCATTACCGGTGAGAGTTTGAATTTTACTTTTACTACAAAGGCTTTATTGCCTGATATTCGTAATTTACGGATTGTTAAAGTTGAAGAAAATGCCGCTACTTTAGCTTGGGATACCACAGTTCCAGCCAAAGCGTTAGTTGAGTATCAAGATTTAACAACCGGTTCTCAAAACTCGGTTGGTAGACCAACTCTAGCTACCACTCACCAGATGCGTTTGGCCGATCTTACACTCGGTACTCGTTATGTAGCCTTTGTGACAGCTGAAAACTCTGGCGGTGATCGAGTCCGTAGTCAGCCAATAACTTTTATTACGGTTAGAGATACTGCTCCACCGATTATTACTAACGTAACCAATGAATCAACCCTATTCCCAGGTAGCGAGTCTCGTATTCAGACAATTGTCGAGTGGAATACTGACGAACCAGCTAATTGTTTAATGACTTACCAAGAAGGTGTGGCTGGTGGTGTTGATCCAATTACCATTGAAAAGGAGGAAGTTGAATATTCAGAGCGACATGTTGAGGTGATTGTAGATTTTGCACCAGCCACGGTATATCAATTTTGGTTAAATTGTGTAGATGAGGCCGGAAATAATGTTCAATCGGATGACTTTGTACTGTTTACGCCAATTCAAGAAAAGAACATTATTGATTTGATTCTTGAGAACTTTGAAGCTACCTTTGGTTGGGTCAAAAACATTGGAGGTTAAAGTCCTTGAGGACTTTAACCTCTGGTCCGACCGAAAGGGAGACAGTCTAGTAGACTGTCGCTAGACCTTGCCAGCTACTTCTGGAGGTAACGACCAGAAACAGCGACAAGGTGTACAGCTTCTGCAAAAAATATGAGCGTGTTAATAGTTGATAACATTTTACAGTCAGTAACCTGATACAATAGACTAAACAAGTTGATCCTTGTGATATTTTGAAATGGCAAAACCCCTAATTGTAGCGCGTGATCTTTCGATCATCTATAACCAAGGAAAATCTAATGAATTTAAGGCTCTTTCTGGTGTAAATACAGATATTTATGAAGGTGAATACATTATTCTCTTTGGTCCATCAGGTTGTGGTAAATCTACTTTAATGTATGCGATTCAAGGATCTCTACCACCTGGAGAGGGTACTCTATTGATTAAAGGTGACGATGTGTATTCGTACCCACCGTCTGAGCGTGTGTATTTTCAGCGACACGTCATGGGTATTATTTTCCAGTCTTTTAACCTAATTCAGTCGTTATCTGTATTGGACAACGTAGCTTTGCCGATGATTTTTTCTGATTATGATAAACCAACTAGAAATCGTCGAGCTCAATCTCTTTTAGATAGGTTTGGAGTAGGTTTTGTATCACATAAAATTCCAGCTATGCTTTCCGGTGGACAGCAACAACGTGTGGCAGTATCACGATCGATGGTTAATGATCCTAAAATTCTTCTAGCTGATGAACCAACTGGTAACTTAGACTCAGTTTCTACCCAGCAAGTAATGGATAAGATTGATGAGATTAATACTTTTGATAAACGGACTATTATTATGGTATCTCACAATGCGGCTCACCTTAGTTACGCACACAGGGTTTATTACCTTAAAGATGGTGTGATTGTTCGTGAGGTAGTAAATCCGCAACGAAAACAAATCAAACCAGTTAAAGAAGGAGAAACAATTGTAACCGAACTAGAGCAGTTAGCTAGGTTATATCCGTATGATTCGATTGATACTCTAAGAGTTAAAAGTTTAGTTAATTATTTAACTCAAGATTACACTTTTGATCAGTTAGATCGTATGGAACGAGCAATCAGATTTTTCTTATCAGGAAAGATAGATAAAGATGATTTTGTAAAATCTCTGATTCTACCGATGGAAAAAGGGGGAGTACAAATCGATGAAAGTACGGCGCGTAAAATGGCATCAATTGCTGATAAAATGTTCGTTCAGTCTACAGATATTAAACGTTTTAGAGCCAAAAAAGACAATCCGGGGGTATTTTTCAGTCAACATAAATTGGCTGAACGTTTACGTGATCATGTTCTACAAGTTTATCGCTTAAAACTAAATAAAGAGCAAGATAATAATATGGTAGAGCTGATTGCAGACCGAGTAACCGGCGTAACAGCTGAAGCAGAATTTAATGAAAGATTAATGAAAGGAGTCCGTAGTGGTGGTTTAGGTTTATCAGAAAGGGAAGCGGATGATGTGACTCGGTATTTCGAAAAATTAATTGCTCAAGGTGTGGATGTAAGTTACAAGAATTAACAGCTTAGACTGTATAATTAATAAAAGTTAAATTGAGCTGACCAGTCAGTACTGTTTGATATTGTGCAATTTATATATGCGCTTACAAGATCTTGCCCAACTTTCCACTAGAGCCTTTAAGACCAATCCAATGCGTACATGGTTGACGATTTTGGGTATGGGTGTAGGAACAGGAGCAGTAGTGGTACTAGTAGGACTCGGTTTCGGTTTGCAACAGATTATTCTCGAACAAATTGTATTCGGTGAAACTCTATTATCTTTAGGAGTTTCGGCTACTGGTGCACAAAACCTTAGATTAACCTCTGAAACAGTTTTGCAATTTGAACAAAATCCAGCTGTTTTAGACGCTACACCCTTAGCGCGTTTCCCAGGTTCGATTACTTATAAAGGATTAACTGGTAGTATATTCTTGCAGGGTATGGAGCCGCCATATTTAAGATACGCTGGTGTGACCGCTACCGCTGGTAATGTATTTACTGATGAAGATGTTGGTGATGGAAATTCTGTTATGCTTTCACCGGCGGTTTTAAAATTGTTTGGTATTGAGGATGATGAAATAGATGCGTTCGTTGGTCAAAAAGTCACACTTAGAATTCAAGTGCCTGCTGATGACGGAACTGAAAATGTTAATGAAATAATTATTGACAAAGAATATACAGTTCGGGCTATTACTAAAGAAGAAGCGGTTCTTAACGCCACGATTATGATGTCAGAGTTAAGAAATTATGTTGGTATTGAAGAATATGAACGAATTCAAGTTAGGGTGGACTCGAATGAAAATCTCCCAATTGTTGAAGAAGCTTTAATAGAAGATGGCTATCGAGTTACCGCCCTTTCTAAAACTGTTGAACAGGCTTCGAAAATTTTCCAAGGGGTTCAGATTGTACTAGCAACTTTTGGTGGTATTGCACTAGTAGTATCTGCTATTGGTATGTTTAATACTATGACCGTTACACTTTTGGAGCGTACTAAAGAGATTGGAATTATGCGTACCATTGGCGCTTCACCAAATGACGTAAAGTATCTCTTCGTGTGTGAATCAATTGTAGTAGGGTTTTTAGGAGGTTTAAGTGGGATTGTGATGGGAGTTACTCTTGGAGTAACTGTCAATGTTTTTCTTAATATTGTGGCCGGACAATTCGGCGGACAAGCCGTCAAATTATTTTCATTTCCGCTCGGTTTTCTAACAATTATTGCTCTCTTTTCAGCAGTGGTGGGTTATCTGACTGGAATTTTCCCAGCGAAAAGAGCATCTTCATTAAATCCACTTGATGCGATTCGTTACGAATAAAAAGTTATTAACACTATGTGTGTATAACAATCATCCGATATTAAAAATATCCGATACAATATAGGGAGCAGATTATTTTTTTGTATGACGTATAACATAAACAAATTTCCAAAATACGTTGATACTGCTGGAAAAGTCACCATTTTAACAGCGTTCTCAGGGGTTTTAATTTTTGCCTTTGTTTTCTTATTCAATGTGGGGAAGACTGAATTTCAGCGCGTATCAGCGCAGACCGCAACCACAACCTTGACGGTCCTTAACACCCCGCCAACTTGGGATTTATTAGCTTACGAAACGATTGAGTCCTCAACGTCAACTCCAACAAACTCCGGTGACACTGTTACGTGGCGTGCGATTGCTAGTGACTCAAACAATGCCCCGTACTTCCTGATTGTATGTAGTACCAACGCCACTCCGACCGCAAATCAGGCTGCTAGCCTTTTGGCATTAGGTACCGCTCCGCCTGAGTGTGACGCTGGAGCAGTCCAATGGGGTGTTTCAGCATCAACTACTAGTGGCTCAGAATCTTTTGTTTCTACCTCAACAACCGAAGCAGCACCATTTGGTGAAAGAAATGACTGGTACGCTTGGGTATGTGACGATGATCCAGTTAGTCCACGCTGTAGTAATACTTATTCAACTGGTTATTCAGCCACCAACTCTCGACCATTTATGGTAAACCGTCGCCCAGTCTTTACAGATTATAGTAACTCTGCGGCGGCACCAGGTGGTGAGGATCCAGGAAATAACGTAATCTTTTACTCAACCTCAACTGATCCAGATGTTATTGGAGGAGAAGACAATCTATACTTGGTAGTGTGTAGTGCTAATACTTATAACCCAGCTACTAATGATTGTAATCCTGGTGATTTCTTAGCCTCTACCACCATTACGGTCCTTGAAGATGCTAGTGCAACCTATACTTTGCCATCAATTATTCAAGACCAATCTTATGCAGCATATGGATTTATTGTCGACGGACACGGTCACGAGGCAACTGGTGGTGTACATGGTTCAAATGTACCTTATGTAGTTAACAACGTAGCTCCAACTGTGGCGCCGTCTTCTATAACTCTTTCAGACTATGATGATGTTGGACCTATTACTTTAGACAATCCGGCTGGTGAATCTACGGTAAATTACAAGCTTACCTTTGTGACTGCTGATGCCAATAGTTGCGATGCAGCTGGTGGAGGTAATGCTGACGAAATTGATGATTTTGCAGTGGGAATATTTAGAAGCGGGGTAGGTAGTAGTACCTGTGACGCAACTAATCTTGCTTCGGTTCATAATCCAAACAACTGTTACTTGAGCACTTACACTCCTTGGAACTTGAACTGTACAGCTTCAACTACAACTTGTACTTCAGGTGGTGGTGACGATACTATGCTTTGGGAGTGTACGTTCCCGCTATGGTTTGTGGCTGACCCTACAGTAGCTGGAACCCCGTTTGCTTCTGAGATGTGGACGGCAGCAGTCAGTGGTATTGATGATGATAATGCTACTGGAACATACGCAACTTCTTCGGTCTCTAATATGATTGAGCTAGATACCTTCCCAGCCATTGGTGTTCAAGACTCATATATCGTCTATGGTGCGTTAGAACCAGGTGACAATTCTGGAACTCTAAGTACTACAACAACGATACAAAATGAAGGAAATACTGGTCTTGACCAAAATTTAAGTGGGGAAGCAATGTGTGACAGTTTTACACCATCGACTAAGTGTGTTAATTCTGATACTGCAACAGTACCAGATGATCAGCAAGAATTTGCTACATCTAACGTAAACTATGGTTTAGGCACTGATTTGTCTTCAACTACACCCCAAGAATTGGAGCTAAACGTCAATAAGACTATCAGTACATCAACTCTTCAGACTGGTGTGACCTACTGGGGTATTGCTGTACCGGGCACAATTAATGTTGCTGGTGACTATACTGGACTGAACACATTTGGTGCGGTGGTTGCTGAAACAATTGATTGGTAGTAGAAATTTCTCAAAAGAGTGTTACAACTACTGTTTATTAGACAGTAGTTGTTGCTTTTTTTGACTATTTTTCTGATAATTAGGTAACAAATATTAATGTTTTTTGTTAGAAGTTATAAATTTGCCGTCGCAACATTGTTTGCTTTGTTGTGCTTAGTATTTCTTGGAGCTGAAGTTGTTCACGCTGGTTTTGGTATTACTCCTCCTTACGTTAGAAATACAAGTTTGACTCGTAATTCTGTATATGAACAACAGATACTTCTTGTGCGTGGTGATCCTGATAATGCTCTTGACGCAGAAATAACTGTTGATGCTCCAGAGATTGAAGACTGGTTGGAAATTGTTGAAGGTAGTCGAATTCCTATGCCAGAAGGTGTTAGAAAAGTGCCAATGACTGTACGGGTAACAGTGCCTGATGATGTGGATTTTGGACAATATAAAGGCAAAATTAGAATCAAGACGTTACCTGCTGGAGATAATTTAAAGAAAGGTCAGGTAAATATTTCCTTGGGTGCTCAGGTTGATATTGATTTGATTATTATTGATAAAGAGATTAAAGATTTTAGAGTTAGAAAGATTTCAGTAGCTGATTTAAATGAAGGACATAAGAAAGCTTGGCTATACTTTCCAGGTCGTATAGTTTTCAAAATGTCCGTTGAAAACATTGGTAATGTTGATGTAGCACCATCTAAAGTAGTTTTTCGTATTTATGACAGAACTGGAACGGTATTGTTAGAAGAAACAAAAAACACAGGTCATTTAAAAAAAATTAAACCGTTCGCAACTGCTGATATTGTGGCTGAATTACCAACCAGATTACCGGCCGGTGGTTATATAGCTAGATATCAAATATATAATGATGATGAGGTCAAACAAGAAGGGGAGTTGAACATGACCATTTTGCCATATGGTACCTTGCCACTTGCGGGCTATGGCTTTATTGGTTTGTCGTTCATGCATAAACTTTCAGTTCTTTTACCAATCTTCATGTTTATGATTGCTGTTTTGTATACCATTTGGTTTAGACAGCAGCGTAAAAAAGTAAGAGGAGAAAATTAGTATGCGTCAATTTTGGGTATACAGCCTAATTACCCCATTTCTGTTCTTAGCTTTTTTTACAAATATTGAAGCGGCTAGTTTAGGTCACGCTACAACTACGTTAGATTTAAGTATTTGTGGTAATTCAATTGTGGATACAAATGAACAATGTGACGTGCCCGGTGAGACTGGTACGTACAGCACGACTATTGTTGGTCGACAATGTACCCCAAGTTGTTTGTTTGGTCCTTATTGTGGTGATGGTATTTTGCAGACGATACATGGTGAGCAATGTGATGATGGCAATAATGATGATGGAGACTTCTGCTCTTCAGAATGTACGATAGAACCAGCTGGTTCAGGTGGTGGTGGGTCTTCAGGTGGTGGGCCACGAGGTGGCGGAGGGTCAGATAGGCCACTAAATCAAACGACCGTTAGTGTTTCCGGTAAAGGTTATCCGGGTAGAACTATTAATATCTTATTGGATTCGGATTCTGTTGGTAGTGTAACGGCAGGTAGTAATGGTTCTTTTAATTTTAGTACTGAAGTCTCACCAGGGCCAGCTTCGCTTGGCTTTTGGTCTACAGACACCTTTGGTACTAGGTCAATTACTTACAACACTACTTTTGATGTTACGCAAGGCGCAGTAACAAATGTTAATGGTGTAATTATTCCCCCAACGATTAGAGTAGCAAATGCCAAAGTAGATCCGGGTGCAGAAATACGTCTATATGGGCAATCAGTGCCAGGTGCCGCTATAGAAGTTCATTTTGATGACAGTGATCGAATTGAAGATGTTGTAGCTGCCAGTAATGGTGTTTGGGAATTAATTTTTAATACCAGCCTACTATCCATCGCCGAACACACTGTTAGAGCTCGTTCCATTACTGGTAACCCACCATTAACCACTGAAAGTAGTTTCAGTTCCTCGATTCAGTTATTTGTTGGAGTTGATGGTAAAGCTACTTCGCCATCTGATTTAAACCGTGATGGGTCGGTCGATTTGATTGACTTCTCAATCCTGATTTTCTGGTGGCGAACCAATGGTGGAAATTCCAATCCACCAGCTGATATAAACCAAAATGGTAATGTTGGTTTAGAAGATTTTTCTATATTGTTATTCAACTGGACTGGCTAAAAAGCAAATTTATTTGCTTTTTAGCCAGTCCAGTTG
>JAGQLZ010000002.1 GCA_020428895.1 Candidatus Kaiserbacteria bacterium | reverse complement strand
ATTTCGTCTCGTATTACGATTACTATCAACCCGAGGCGTATATGCCAACCTCTGATACCTATATTGAAAAAGAAGCTCAAATCAATGAAGAAATTGACCGACTTCGTCACGCTAGTACGCAAGCGCTATTAACCCGCAAAGACGTGATTATTGTCGCGTCAGTGTCTTGTATTTACGGATTAGGATCGCCAGCAGAATATGAGAAACGACATTTAAAAATAGAAAGAAATTACGAATCAACTAGAACAGAAATGCTTCGAGTTTTAATTGGTATGTATTTTAATCGTACCAGTGCAGATTTAACACCAGGTTCGTTTCGGGCAGTTGGTAACACTGTCGAAATAATGCCAACTAACGAAAGAGTAATTTACCGGTTAAGTTATTCTGGCAATCAAGTAAGTAACATTACAAAAATTGACGCCGTGTCACGCCAAATTATTGAAGAACCGGATGTCTTTTATTTATTCCCAGCTAAACATTTCGTTACCCCTGAAAATGAAAGAAAGATAGCATATGAAGATATTAAACAAGAACTTAAAGAACAACTAGCTTATTTTAAAAAAGCGGGAAAAATTCTAGAAGCTGAAAGACTCAGAAGACGAACAGAACATGACTTAGCCCTAATTCGTGAAGTTGGCTATTGTAACGGTATTGAGAATTACTCACGACATTTTGATCGGCGTAAAGTTGGAGAAGCACCGTATACATTGCTCTCTTACTTTCCTCATAATGAAGATGGAACACCGAATTTTCTTACTGTTATTGATGAGTCGCACGTAACAATACCGCAATTAAACGGCATGTATGCCGGCGATCGTTCTCGGAAAGACACTTTGGTTGAACATGGTTTTCGACTTCCTAGCGCTGTCGACAACCGACCGTTAAAGTTTTCTGAATTTGAAGAAAGAGTAGGTCAAAAAATTTATACTACAGCTACCCCCGGCAAGTATGAACTTAGCAAGCTTAATAAAAATAACGGACAAATTGTTGAACAAATTATTCGACCGACTTGTTTAGTTGATCCTGAAATTAGTATAAGACCAGTTAATGAAAAAGGTAAATACTTTGGACAAATAAAAGATTTTATAGCTGAAGCAGAGAAAGTAATTAAGTCTGGAGCTAGAGTTTTAACCACCACTTTAACTAAAAAAATGGCTGAGGACTTAGCAGAATTTCTAGAAGAGAAAGGAATTAAGACTAAATATATTCACAGTGACGTAGATACAATGGAAAGAATCGGTATCTTAAATGACTTTAGAAGAGGGGAGTTTGATTGTTTGGTTGGTGTAAACCTGCTACGAGAAGGTCTTGATCTTCCAGAAGTTGAACTAGTAGCAATTTTAGATGCAGATAAAGCTGGTTTTCTTCGCAGTGAAACTGCGTTGATTCAAACAATTGGTCGAGCTGCTCGTAATGTAAATGGTCGTGTTGTGTTATATGCTGACGAAATGACTGTTGCTCTTGATTATGCTGTGTCTGAGACAAATAGACGGCGCAAACTACAACTTGAATACAATAAAGCCAACGGTATTACTCCTAAGACAATTCAAAAAGAGATCAAGTCTATTGCCGATCAGATGCGAACTGAACATGACGAAACAGTTGATACTTTGTTAAAAATTGATGTTGAACTATATAAACAAAACCCTAAAAAAGTTTTAAAAGAAAAAAGACGACAAATGGAAGAAGCTGTAGCAATATTAGATTTTGAAACAGCTGCCATTTTACGTGATGAAATCAAGTATCTTGAAGCACTGAAATAATAAAGTTATCTACAATTGATTGATAAATAACTATAGTTTCAGCATATAATGAAAGTATGACAGGGCGTACAACAACGCGAGGTGTTTCTCGTAAAAAACCGACTGCTAAGTCGGCTAATTCTAAAGCGAGCAAAGTAGCAAAAACCAAAAAAACTACTAAAGTTAGCAAACCTACACCAAAAACTAAAGCAGGCAAAACTATCAGTAAAACCACTGCCAGAAAAGTTGTTGCTAAAAAATCAGAAGTCAAGAAGTTAAAAAGTTCAGCAAAAGCTTCTCCAGAGAATAAAACTGAAACTCCAATTACGCTAACCAAGACACCAGCCCTCCGTCTTAAGGAGAAGGTTGTATTATTGAGTGTATTGATTGATCAAAAACTCGAATCAACCATGTATCACGTAGCCAGAACTGGTGGGGTAGCGATGTTGATATTTGGTTTATTAATGACGAGTTCTGCTTTAGCACAGTTTAATTTTTCTGGAGATGGTTTAACGGCCCAAACCGCCGGATCAACAACACCTGGCAATAGTTCAACTACTCCGCCTTTGCCAAGTTATGATGAGTTACTCACGGTTGATTCAAACTTAATTGATGTTTTAACAGGTGATCACAATATTGTTATTGAAAGTAATTATGGTTATCCAACTAATAATTCATATTTAAAAGAACCAACCACTGGTACTAAAATTTACTTAGACTTGATCGCAGAATTGCCTAATGACAATAAAGCTAAATATAAAGTTAGTGTCGCCAATGCAGTTGAAGGCACTTACACATTATTTGCCACGGTTAACGTTAACGGTCAATATAAATTAGTTCAAGCTGAAAACGTTTTAGTTAAGCCGGCTAGTGGAGTTGATCCAGTTATTACTTTTAGTGATTTTCCTAATCAGATTACAGATTTGTTTTTGTTCCGTATTGATTTTCAAGGTTGTTTTACACCATATTTAAATCTTACTAAAGTCAGTAATAATAAGGTTTATACCTTACCAATGCATTCTCAGATTAGTGACACTGCTATCGAGTACAAGATTAAACCAACTCAATTTACACCTGGAGAATATTACGTAAAAGCGTATTGTCACACTAGTACAAAAGAATTTAATTTTAAATCTAGAACTTTTACAGTTGTAAATGATACATACACTGAAAGTACCACAACAGATAAACCAACAGAAAATTCAGATACTAGCACAAACAAAACTAACGAAGACTCTGATGATTCAAAATCAGAAGTTAGTGAAACTGACAAAAATGAAGAATCAGTAGATCCAATTAAAACTGAACCGACTGAAATTACATCAAAGACCACCTCTTCAATAACCCTTGATTCAGTACGTTCAACTGAACGATATAAAGTTTATAAAATTGTTTTACCACAGCAAAGTAATAAAGTAACAGTTTGGTTAAGATCGGTTGTGTCTGATACACCTAATTACCAAGGTTTAGCTACTCATGTTGAAGCTAATAGATACGCTCATTCATTAGATACTAGAAGTATTCCTGATGGTACATATTATTTGTATGCAATGACAGATTATGCCGGAGCATCGATTCTTACTAATAAAGAAAAAGTTGTAATTAATAAATTGGCCTTAAGTGCACCAGCGCCAATTAAAACTACTGAAACTAACAGTCTCACTCTGGATGCAGATATTAATAAACAAAAAGTAATTGAAACTGTTAATAGAAATGATGTTGTAGTAATAAAGGAATACGAAGACCGAGATAGAAATATTACCGAAGAATCCACGCGTCAATTATCTGATAATAATGAAGAAGCCTCTAAACTCACTTTAACTCTTTTAAAAGATCATAAAGTAAGAATTGATAAAGCAATTGCTAACTACACTACTGCTCTAAGAAGTGGTGATGAAATAGAAATTGAAAAAGCCAGACATTCCTTACTTCGATTGAAGGAAGTTATCATGTTAGAGGCCTATAAAATGCCTGAAGCTCATCAATTTATTTCTGATTTAGAAATTTTAATCGAACGTACTCTTCTAGACTATCAAGAAAAAACCAAAAAAATTGAAGAAATCATTTACGAAAGATCTTCTGGTGACATATCAAAAGATACTGATGGGGATGGAATTTCTGATTATGATGAAGTCAAAATATATGGTACTGACCCAACTAACCCAGATTCTGATAATGACGGATTTTTAGACGGAGCAGAAATTCTTAATGGTTTTGACCCGAATAATAATACTTACGAAGCGACTATTAATTTTAGATCCCCTAAAGAAACAGGAGTTGAGAGAAGTGATATTTTAAGTGTGGAAACTATAAGTCCGGTAAAGTTAGTTAAAAATCCTGAATTGGTAACCAAAGACATCACTGAAGGTGAGTCAGAAATATATGAAGATTTGTCTAATGGAGACACGGTGATGTTTACTGGTCGAGCTTTACCAAATAGCTACGTAACTTTGTACATATTTAGTACGCCAGTAGTAGTAACTATAAAAACTAAAGATGACGGCAGTTGGGCTTATACATTTGATAAAGAGCTTGAAGATGGATCACATGAAGTTTATGTTGGTATTACCGATAACACTGGTAGCATAATCGCTAAAAGTAAGCCGTTTGCTTTTGTAAAGGAGGCTCAAGCCTTTACTCCTGTTGATGCGGACGTGGCAGCTACGACGATTGCTCCTAGTAACGATTCTTCTTCACAAACCAATCCGTTTCCGAAAGCACTAATTGCTGGTCTAACCTTGTTGATTTCTGGACTTATATTAGTAATGCTAGGCCAAAATCTTAAGGCTATGCGCTCCCGTGAAGAAGAAGAGCTCATTGTTCAAGCATGATCAAGTACTTGATTAAGACACTTACTTTAGGTGTAAAAAATCTTTATACAAATCCTAGAGTAATTTTTATTCTTATCTTAGTTCTGTTTTTTCCTGTATACCTTTTGTATTCAACTCAATATTTCTTATCAATTGGTTCTGATAACCTAGATACCGTTCAAAAAGCTAGAGTTGGAGTCATTCACGATGCCTTTCATGTAGCTATAAAATCAACAGAAAATATCGACACAATTCAAACACTTTTAAATAAAGTCTCAGCTGAAAATGTTGATATTGTTCGCTTCAGAGTTGCAGAATTACATGACAATGAATTTACTATCGTCGCAGCCTTAGATACTAATTTAATTGGCACAAAAGTTGTTGAAACTGATTTATTCAGGAGTTCATATATTAACCCTGGCGTACCTTTTATTTACGAAATTACTCGCAATGGAATTGAACATTGGCAAATTGTGACCACCGTTACTGACAATAAAGGGGTTAATGTATTTGTGTTCACAGAACACTCATTTGAATATTTTCAAAATGTTTTTTATAACCGTTATATTACAGCTTATCTATTATTAGGTATCACATATATATTTTTGTTTGGTTTAGCGTTTATTTTGATTCGAGATATTGATTATCGAGTTAAGTTTTTCAAGACAGCAAAAACTTTAGAAGAAAGAGATAGATTTGCCAATGTAATTGCTCACGAACTAAGAGCTCCACTTACTGCTATGCGTGGATATGCTTCGCTGATTGTTGAATCACCGGAAGCTACTGAAGTTTCAAAAAAACACGCTCTTCATATTGCTGACTCTTCGGAACGGATGATTAATTTAGTCAGTGATTTTTTGGAAGTGGCCAGACTACAATCAGGCACTTTTCAGGTTGATATCGAATCGGTTGATATATCAAATCTGATTACCTCAATTGTTACCGAATTATCACCATTGGCTAAAGAGAAAAAACTTGAACTAAGAAATACCATCCCACCTAAAATTAATATTTTTTCTGACCCTAGTAGACTTAAGCAAGTCTTCACTAATATTTTAAGTAACGCCATTAAATATACAAAAGAAGGCCATATTGAATTAGTTTTGAAAGATCATAACACTTCCATTGAAGTAAGAGTGAAAGACACCGGTTCTGGTATCAGTGCTACAGATCAACAAAAAATGTTTACACCATTTTTTAGAGTACAAAAAACAGGGCAGGAAAAAATCGTTGGAACTGGACTTGGAATGTGGATTACTAAAAGTTTGATTGAAAAATTAGGTGGCTCAATTGGGATAGAATCTATTGTTGACGTAGGTACTAATGTTGTAATTTCACTCCCAAAAAACGCTAAATAAATTTTGGTTAATACTGTATTTTCTTTTACTATCAGGTATACTCATTTATGACCAGCAGCCCCAACTGCTGGCGAATCTACGTGTATGGCAGAAAATAAAGATAAAAAAACTAAATGGAACACTGGCGATGATACTCACATCGTTATTAAGGGTGCTCGTACCCACAATTTGAAAAATATTGATGTATCCATGCCGCGTGGAAAAATGATTGCTATTACTGGTCCGTCTGGGAGTGGTAAATCCTCATTAGCTTTCGATACGATTTTTGCTGAAGGTCAGAGAAGGTACATAGAATCTCTATCAGCTTACGCAAGACAGTTTTTAAATAAAATGCAAAAACCAGATCTTGATGAAATTTCTGGTTTATCACCAGCCATTTCTATAGATCAAAAATCTGCTAGTCGAAATCCACGTTCTACTGTAGCAACCATAACTGAAATTTATGACTACCTGCGAATTCTTTACGCACGAATTGGTCAACCATATTGTTTAGGGGTTGATATTGCAATTGAAAAGTTATCTCAAGATGAGATTTTAGACATTGTTCTTAAATCAATCGAAAGCATTGAAGTAAAGAATGCAGCTAAAAATCAAGCAAAAGAAGTGATGGGCATAGAATTGTCAAAAGGACGTGTCAGTATATTTGCTCCGGTGGTGGTTGGTCGTAAAGGCGAGTATTATCAATTACTATATGATCTTTTAAATAAAGGCTTTGAAACTGTAAAAATAGATGGGGAGGTCAAACAATTGCGAGAAAAAATCATCTTAACTAAAACCAAACGTCACGATATTGATGTTCTGGTTGATGAAATTTATGTATCAGAATTTACTGACGATCCCAAGGGAGCTCATGAACGTCTGTCAGAAGCTGTTGAAATCGCTTTAAATCAAGCGTCTGGGATGGTTAAAGTTGAAGCACCAGACGGAAGTGTAAGGACTCTCTCGGCCAAGTTTATCTGTCCAGTTGATGGTTCGTCATTTCCAGAAGTAGAGCCTCGTTTATTTTCATTTAATTCACCATACGGAGCTTGCCCAGAATGTAACGGTCTTGGTATGGTTGGAATTTTTCATTCTGATGAATGTACTGTTTGTAAAGGCGCTCGACTTCGTCCGGAAGCGTTGCGAGTTTATCTAGGTGGTGACGGAAAAAAGAATCTTGGTAAAAATATCGTTGACTTCACGTCTTTAAGTGTGTCTGATGCCTCTGAATTTATTACTAATCTCAAGTTATCAAAGAAAGATCACGAAATTGCTTGGCCCGCTCTCCGAGAAATTATTGAACGCTTGGAATTTATGAAAAATGTTGGTATTGAATACCTAACTTTAGACAGACGAGCCAACACTCTTTCTGGAGGTGAGGCACAGCGTATTCGCTTAGCTTCGCAACTTGGTTCAGGTTTGGTGGGCGCTCTATACGTGCTAGATGAACCAACGATTGGTCTGCACCAAAGAGATAATGACCGTTTAATAAAAACTCTTACTGAGTTACGTGATCTTGGAAACACTATTATTGTGGTGGAACATGATGAAGACACAATCTTTTCTGCTGATTATTTAATTGATATCGGGCCGGGAGCCGGTGTGCATGGTGGGGAAGTAGTCGTTTCTGATTATTTGGAAGACTTATTGTCAGCTAAAAATAACGACAGTAAATCTATCACTCTTGATTACTTAAGAGGAGACAAGAGAATTGAAATTCCTCCGCGACGAACAAGCGAAAAAGGCTCGATTAAAATTCGTGGTGGTAAAGCAAACAACATTAAAAATTTAAGTGTCGACATACCACTTGGTCGACTAATCTGTGTAACTGGCGTATCCGGTTCAGGCAAGTCAACATTCATGTACGATATAATTGACCGGAATTTAAAATCTCGTTTAGAAAAACGCTTTCGAACACCGCACACCTATAATGCAAAGACCTTCACTGGTACAGAATATTTGGGTCGATCAGTACTGATAGATCAATCACCAATTGGTAGAACTCCACGTTCAAATCCAGCCACTTACACAGGAGCATTCACACATATTCGTGATTTATTTGCCGCTACCAGTGAGGCTAGAGCTCGTGGTTGGAAACCAGGACGGTTTTCTTTTAACGTAAAAGGTGGTCGTTGTGAAGCCTGTCAAGGAAATGGTGTAATTGCAGTTGAAATGCATTTTTTGCCAACAGTATATGTTACTTGTGATGTCTGTGACGGCACTCGTTTTACTAAAGAAACTTTAGATATTCGTTATAAACGAAAAAATATTTATGAAATTCTTCATATGACCGTTGAAGAAGCTTATGAATTTTTCAAAGATGTTCCAGCTATTGAGGAGCGATTGAGAACACTGATTGATGTTGGACTCAGTTACCTTGAGTTGGGTCAAAGCGCCACGACTCTTTCTGGTGGGGAGGCGCAAAGAGTTAAAATTGCTTCAGAATTATACCGTCCACACACACAAAAGACTATTTATTTACTTGATGAACCAACAATTGGTTTGCACTATGAAGACGTAAAGAAACTGATTGAAATTCTTCAAGAACTAGTTAATCGTGGAAATACAGTTATGGTAATTGAACACAACCTTGATTTAATAAAATCAGCCGACTATATTATTGATATTGGCCCTGAAGGTGGCGTAAAAGGTGGTCAGATTGTGGCCAAAGGTACCCCAGAAGAAGTAGCTGACAATACCAAATCATTCACAGGTAAATATCTAAAACAACACCTCAAATAGTTTGTTATAGTACTCAAATTGTGATCAAAGAAGACTTACAAAAATTAATACTTCCCGATACGGCAGGAGTGTACTTTTTCATTGGACCAAGTAAAGAAATTTTATATATTGGTAAAGCCACTAGTTTACGAAATAGAATTCGAAGTTATTTTACAACTGATATTAATGAAAAGCGTTCTGAATTAATTGCAAAAATGGTGTCAGAATCAAGGAAAGTTGAATGGACAGTAACTGACAGTACTCTGGAAGCGTTAATACTTGAAACTAATTTAATACGAACTCATAAACCAACTTATAACACTCGCAGCAAAGACGACAAAAGTTATAATCATTTGATCATTACCAATGAAGATTGGCCAAGGGTTTTAGTAGTGCGCGGTAAAGATCTGGTTGAAAAATTCAATGAAGAAGAAATTCTTTATCAATTTGGACCATTTACTAGCGGTGTTTTATTTAAAGAAGCTTTAAAAATTATTCGTAAATTATTTAAATTTTATGATACTAAAAAACCTATAGGAACAGAAAAAAGTCGAGTGATTCGTGGTCAGATAGATTTCAATCGCCAAATTGGCCTGTACCCAAATGAACAAGACATCGTTTCTTATAATAAAACCATTCGACATATCAGATTATTTTTTGAAGGTAAGAAACATCAAGTAATTAAAGAATTGCATAAGGACATGATGCGTTTGGCAAAAAAACAAGAGTTTGAACTGGCTGAAACATTTAAAAGAAAAATTTATGCTTTAGAGCACATTCAAGATATTTCATTAATACGTGACGATACTAAAATTTACCGTGACACTAATAACTTACGGATTGAAGCTTACGATGTTGCACATCATGCTGGAAAAGACATGGTGGGGGTAATGGTTGTAATCGAAGGTGGTGAACCAGCAAAATCTGAATACAAAAAATTTAAAATTAAGACAGTTAATAAAGCAAACGATACAGCTGCTTTAAAAGAAATATTAGAACGCCGATTGTTACATACAGAATGGCCCTATCCACAAATAATTGTTGTAGACGGTAGTACTGCACAGAAAAATGTAGCCGAAAATGTTTTAAAAAAGAATGGTGTAGTTATTCCGGTAGTGGCTGTTGTTAAAGATGAAAAACACCGTCCTCAAAAATTAATTGCAACTAAAAGTTTAAAAGAAAAGTATAAAGACTATATTTTGTTAGCTAACGCAGAGTCACATCGTTTTGCTGTTACTTACCATCGCAGTAAAAGAAAGATTGTAAAGTAAAATTGCACAAACTTTCATTTGACGTGTCATTGTCATGCTAAAATATATTCATGAATAATCTGACTCGGGTCGGGGTATTGCGTGGGGGTCCAAGCGAAGAGTATTTCGTGTCTTTGTCTTCTGGTACCGAGGTTTTAAAAACCCTCAAAAGTCGAGGTTACAACCCGAAAGATATTGTCATAACTAAAAGTGGCGTCTGGTTAGATAGTGGTAGGGAAGTTTCACCGGTAAATGCCTTGAAAGATGTTGACGTTGTTTTTTTGGCACTGCATGGCACTTATGGTGAAGACGGACAAATTCAAAAATTACTTCAGGAATTAAAAATACCTTTTACTGGCAGTAGTTCATTTGCTTCAGCAACGGCCTTTAATAAAGATTTGACTAAACAGATTTTATTGGATCACGATGTTCTGATGCCTAGTCACGTTGTTGTAAGTAAAAATGATCTAAAATACCTTGACGAAAAAGTAATGGAGATTTTGAATTATTTAGGAAATGATCTAGTTATTAAACCAATTGCTAGTGGTTCATCTTGTGGAGTTAGGTTGGTCAAAACATTACCACAACTACAGTCTTCTTTGGTTGATTTGTTATGCAAATATGACAAAGTTCTGGTGGAGGAAAAAATATCTGGACGAGAAGCTACTTGTGGAGTGTTAGAAAAATTTAGAGCTCAGAATATATACATACTACCCCCAGTCGAAATTGTTTTAGCCAGTGAATATGATTTTTTTGATATCGACGCAAAATACAATGGTACTTCTGACGAAATTTGTCCGGGCCGGTTCACTTATGGTGAAAAAGAAAAAATACAGACGGTAGCAAGTTTGGTGCATAACGCGCTAGGACTTAGTCAATTATCAAGAAGTGATTTTATAATTAGAGATGGCGAAGTTTATTTCTTGGAAGTTAACACCTTACCCGGCTTAACAAAAGAATCACTTTTTCCAAAAGCAACACAAGCTGTTGGTTTGTCATACACTGATTTGATTGAACATTTAATTAATACGGCCACCGTTTAATATGAGAAAACGAAAATCAAAGGAATCTAGTATTATAAAAAATATTCCTGAAACTTGGACTATTTCTGCCAAACAAACCAAAATCAGTAAAAGTTTTGAGTTTAAAGACTTTGTGTCTGGTTTTATCTTTGTAGCAAGAATAACAATTCACGCTGAAGTACAAAAACATCATCCTGATATCAATCTTGCATACGGTAGAGTAAAAGTGTCATNAACAACTCACTCACAAAAAGCCCTAACCGCCAAAGATATAAAACTAGCAAAAGTGATTGATAAGTTGTATACAACTGGATAGCACTTATTATTAATGTTGTATAATTATTGTAGAATGTTTAACAATTCAAGACATGAAAGAGTAATATTAGTTATCCTGTCATACGTGATAGGTTTTGTAACAGCGTTTATTGCTTACGGTTTAAATAAAGTTGACCAAGTTATTACTGTTATAGAAACTGGTAGGGAAAAGATTGAGAAAGTTGATGAAAACAAATCTGAATTTCCAGTACCAGTAGATGCTGTTTACGAAAATGGTCGTTTTTATATTGAAACTCCTGAAAGACAAATTTTAGTATCAGCTCAACCAGCTGCCGTTGGTTTGAGTGATGATGAGATACTTAAGCGCCCACAAGGCTTACATAAGAATATCTCTGTTACAGAAATTGAACCAACTGGAGAACATGTATTTTTCTGTGAACAACAAACCGAACAAGAAGTTTGTCGTCCTTTTGTATATGATGTAGGAAATGTGATTGTATATAGGGTTATGGTTGATGGCGAATTTATTGATTTAGCCATAAACCAGGCAGAGGATTCAGTTTGGGATAACAAGAAATTAAAAGTTTCCAGTTACACTTCTGTTGATTCTGAAAAGCCTTGGCGTCTTGCTAGAAATTAATTTTTACACGGTTTTACTATTGACCTATATGGTTTTTAACCGTAATATAGTGCGCACTTGAGTTGTGTTTGAAATCAGTGTGGGCCAGTAGCTCAGTTGGCTAGAGCGCCTCATTTGCACTGAGGAGGCCGGGGGTTCGAGTCCTCTCTGGTCCACAGTGATTTTAAACGACTCATGAATAAACAAAAAAAACCGTATTAATATTACGGTTTTTTTGTTAAGTGCATAAATAAACCTATATGTAAATTAATTTTTGTATACTTTGTATATATGGATATATACACTTTCATTGTGATGTTACACGTCATTGGTACGATTTTAGGTACTGGTGGAGCTACTGTAGCAGAGTTACAAATCACACGCGCACTTAAAGACAGGCGAGTCAGTCCTGAAGAAGGTGCTCTTATGCACGTTAACTACTCAATGATTCGAGTTGGAATGGCTACAGTCTTGGTGTCAGTGATTGGAATGTTTATATATTTTGCTGCAAAGGATAGTGATGCATTATTTACGAATGAAAAACTTTGGATAAAAGATCTAATGTTTGTAATGATTTTTATTAATGCAATCGCTCTTCAGAAACGCTTGGTTCCGTTATGGCTTGGTGCCAGCATCTCGTTTACTTCTTGGTGGGGCGCTACATTGCTCGGTTTGGCTGGTCAGCTTCCATATAGTTTTATGACATATCTTATTGGTTATGTAGTTTCCGTTTTTGCATTAGCAGGCTTATTTAAATTATTACGTATGTTAAATATAAATTCACGCAGTTTATTAGTTTTGATTGGTGTAGTACTAATAGTTCTTGTTTTCTTGATGTACTACTTGATTAACGGTGAGCAAGCTAGACAGAATGTATTGATAGATGAACAAGATGAAGAAACAGCTATATACAGAGAGCTCTCAGATACTGTCAGCTTTGAGTATCCTGGCGGTACTCACACAATCAAATTTGAATTTCTAGTCGATGAAGCAGGCGTTATTAATGAAATAAAAGCAGCTGATATTGACCCAGAAAACCAAGGTCAGCTAGCAAATTTCGTAACAACAGCAAATACACAGTTTGTTGGAAAAAACATTTCAGACTTATCTAATGTAGATAAGGTTGGTACTTCATCACTTACTACGGCTGCTTTCAATGAAAGTCTCGCAAATATTCAAGCCCAGCTGTAAAATAAGCAAATGGATACATATTGGTTTGAAGCGATTGGAACTCGCTGGAGTATTTCGACTGACAAAGAAGTTTTAACTAACGA
Source organism: Candidatus Kaiserbacteria bacterium (assembly GCA_020428895.1). GTDB lineage: Bacteria > Patescibacteriota > Minisyncoccia > Phycocordibacterales > UBA918 > OLB19. The sequence goes on along the minus strand of JAGQLZ010000002.1, from coordinate 2,436 downwards.
AGTAAAAACTTCAATATCCGATTGGCTAAAAGACTTTGAAAAGCGATTTTCTCGTTTTATTGAGACTTCTGAAGTTAATGCCTTTAGACATTCTGTAGCTGGAACGTACGAAATATCAAATGAATTTTTAACTCTTTTAGAAAGAGCTGAATATCTAAAGAAGGTGACTGGTGGCGCGTTTGATCCGGCAGTGGCTCAAATCCTTGAGCAAGCTGGATACGATGCTGAATATTCACTAACTCCTAAGGAAGGCGGAGCAGATTCCAATCTTGCTGAATGGCATCTAGATAATGACAGACTGGTTATAAACGGGGGTATTTCTTTTGATCTGGGCGGCATAGGTAAAGGCTACGCCATAGATATGGTCTCAGAGATTATTAAAAGAAATGGTGTATGTCACTATATTATTGATGCGGGTGGCGATATTTTCGCTACAACAAAGTCAGACGGAAGACCTTGGCGGATTGCCATTGAATATCCTGGTCATCCTGAAAAAGCTGCTGGTATAGTTGAATTAAATAATCAGGCTGTTGCAGTATCAGATATTTTTAAAAGAAAATGGCGTAATTGGCATCATATTGTAGACGCAAAAAGCAAATTACCGACCGATACAATTATTGGCGCTAGTGCGGTTGCCAACACTGCTTTTGATGCTGATTCAATGACATCGGTTTTATTTCTTGCTGATGTGAATGTGTATAAAAAGGTTGCTGAAGATTTAGTCTCAAGTTATTTATTATTCAATAGCGATGGCACTTGTGGTAAAAGCAGTGATTGGGCAGGGGAGTTATTTTGCAAAGTGATTTAGTAAAAAGTTTGATGTTTATAAAACAAAAAGACCACACTTACACGTGAGATTTTGTGTTTGTGGAGATTATTAATAATAAATTTCTTCTTCACTTTCTGGATGATACTCACCAGATGATGATTGACGAAATTGAATTTTTCTCTCACCTGTGCCTCTGGGTAGTAGTGCCGAGTAAATTACAAAACCAGACAGGTCATCAACATTTGCAAAACCAAGCTGGCCACCTTCTGCAGTAAAAATGATTCGATTGTCTTTAATTATATCAATGTTTCTAGGGAGAGTATTGCAACCAATACAGCTATAGTAAATAATTTGTTCATAGTTTCCGTCGTTATCAATGTCTATTTCTTTAACGTTGTGAATTACTGATAGTGGCGCATAATAACCAGCCCAGTTAGGGAATTTTTCATAACTCTCCGTTATAGTAATGTGAGCCTCAGAAATTTCTGATAAAGTTCTAGCCCCAGCTAGATAGCGGTCACTATTTCGATAATCATCGAACAAAATATCAGGCTTAAACCTTTTTATGGAATCTGTTATATTCGATTGATCTTTAGTCTCAGTTTCAGATAGTTGACTTTTATTTAAGTCATTTAAGATTAAGGTGTACAGACCGAGGCCACCAACTGTGAGTATAAATAGTGGGCAGCAAAATTTGGTGAGCATATTTATCATGACTGGTTTTAAATTATCATAAATAAAATAAAACCAACTAAAATACCTGCCAATGGACCCCAGCTTACAAAAACTGATATTGTCAACACAACAGCTATTAAGAATTTTGATAATTGGACTAAATCCCATGAATTCCGTGCTCGGGATCCGTATGAATATGTTGATTGCAGGTGAGTCTGCTCAACATTCTTATTTTCGTTCTCTAAGTCAATTTTTTCTTTTTCTAAGAGTATATTTGCCAATTCATTATTAAGCATTAATAGTTTTGAAGAATTAGACTTAATTCTAATTTGTTTAATCTGTTTTACAACAAATACTATTAAAAGCGGAAAGGTTACTGAAGCAATGATGATTACAAGGAGACTGTTGTCAATAAATAAAACATACAAAGGTATTGTTGGAAGTATTAAAAATATTATAAAAAAAACTAAAAATTCAGAAGTGTCATTTTTGTTTAACTCCTCCTTAATTTCTGTTTGAATTTTATCAGAAGTTTTGTAAACAGAGTTATAGTCTTTATTTTCCTCGGGAATCATATTTATTTTTTCTATACAGTTATACTTAATCTGCCACGCTTTTCTAGTATAGATTAGGTGACCATAATGGCATTTGCTTAAATTATAACAGAATAACCATATAGGTTGTCTCATTTTAAAAGAAAAGAGAGAGTTAAAGAGTTTTACAGTGTGTTAAAAAATTTTCTATCTTAAACTTCGAAGAAGTGGACTTGTAGGGAATCTTTCATTACATGAACGGTACACCACAAGAGTATTTCCGAAATTATAGTCGACAGAAGTCTCCTTAATTTCTAGGCAACCTTTTCAATTCCCACGTAAACAGTCTCGCAGACTGTTTACTCGTGAGTCCATATTTTCACTTCGTTCCAATTGTGGACTCACGGGGAATCGAACCCCGAACTCATCAATGCCATGGATGCGTGTTACCGTTATACT
>JAGQLZ010000035.1 GCA_020428895.1 Candidatus Kaiserbacteria bacterium | reverse complement strand
AAAATTGAGTTAGTTTGTCAATACAAATTCCCTTACTTTTTTTGTGTAATTCACAATGGTCCAAAGGTTATGGATAGATGCAAGGTGAGGGCCGAGCATTTCTTTAGCCTTGAAGAGATGCTGAACATAGGCTCGAGTATAAACATTCATTGGACTATCTCCCCCATCAAGTGGAGAAAAATCTCTAGTGAACTTGGCGTTATTTAAATTCAGTTTTTCTATGATCGGCAGTCCGTATTCGTTCACTCTACCAGTATCTGCATAAATTGTGCCAGTGCGGCCAATCCTAGTTGGGGCCACACAATCAAATGTATCACAACCATTTAGGACTCCGGCCAAAATATCTTCTGGCTCACCAATCCCCAACAAGTGCCGGGGTTTATCTTCTGGAAGAATTTCATTTACCACTCTTAGTGATTCACCGAGGTCATCTTTACTAAAACTTCCGCCAATTCCAAAACCGTCAAAATCCATGCTGGAGAGAGTACGAGCGCTGTCTTGGCGCAGATCAAGCCAGCGCCCGCCTTGTATTACTCCATAAATACCTTGTTTTTTTAGTGCTTCATAATTATGTTTATGAGCCATAATAGACCGCTTAGCCCACCGATGAGTTCTATCCATCGCTTCCTTTTGATACTCTTTATCTGCGGTTGGACTAGTACATTCATCAAAAGCGATAATGATATCCGCTCCGATGTTATGTTGAATATCTATCGAGCGTTCAGGTGTAAACCGATGCATTGAGCCATCAATATGTGAAGTAAAAGTCACTCCCTCTTCATCAATAACACACAACTTGCCATGTTGCGTAGCTAACTCTTTACTGTAGACATTAAGTCCAGCATTTTCTTCAACCGCTTCTCCTTTAGCAAACTTAGTTACTCCTTTACCAAAAGCCGCTCCTAATGAAAATACCTGAAAACCGCCACTGTCTGTAATAGTTGGCTTGTCCCAGTTAGAAAACTTGTGCAGTCCACCAGCTTCTTTAACAAGATCATCGCCAGGCTGAAGGAACAAATGATAAGTATTGGCTAAAGCCACTTGGGAACCGACCACATCAAACAAATCTTCGGGCTTCAAGCCTTTTACAGTTCCTTTAGTTCCGACAGTTACAAAAGCTGGAGTTTCTATGTCCCCATGCGGAGTCGAAATAACACCAGCCCGTGCAAGCGTGCTCGGCTGGTGTTTTTCAATTTTAAATTTAATCGGTGAAGACATTACTACTTAATTTCCAATAGCTCAATCGCAAAAACTAATGTGGCTTTGGGAGGAATTGGTCCATAGCCATCATCTCCATAAGCCATATCAGAAGGAATTACTAAAATACGTTGACCACCAACTTTCATACCAATCACACCTTCATCCCAACCGGAAATTACCTTTCTGTCACCTACTTTAAATGTAAATGGTTCACCACGAGTATATGAGTTATCAAACTCTGTACCGTTTCGCAAACGACCGATATAGTTAACAATAATTTCGTCTCCTTTCTCAACTACTTGATCACCAACACCAATCAAAACATCATCAATTACCAAATTTTCTAACTTGCCTGAATTATTAGACGCTTCTAATAAAGCTTCTGCAGTTCCGGCTTGACCTGCGTTTTCACTAACCACAACAATTCCAGCTGCCGCTTGTTGTGACTGCGGAGCATCATTAAGTTCTGAAAGATTTACTTTTGTTTGAATAGCGAACAAACCAAAAGCCATAGCAATAATAGAGAAGATTCCAACTGTAATTTCGAATTTATTAAACATACACAATATTAGATTTATGTAGCAATCATAACGGTTTACTCTAAAGTTGCAAGGTTGTTTTTAATATAAATATTATGGCTGATATTATTGTTATCATTTTGTATGCTACTTTTTTTAAACAGATTGTTTAAAAAACTTTCTTTTTCTGACTCATTCATAAGTCTTGGTTGGTTTTTTGAGCCAATGGAAGTTACTGGATGTAAAGTAATTTCAAACCCATTTTTATTGTTATAAATCAATTCCACCATTAAACCAGTTTGTACTGCCTCTGAAAAATATTGATCAAATATAAAATTTCCTAATGAATAAAAAACTGGCACATCATTAATGTATTCAATATCTTGAACTACATGCGGATGATGACCGATAATAAGGTCTGCTCCAGCTTGTACAAATGTTTCAGCCTCTTCTCTTTGGATTTTTCTATGAATCGGCTCATACTCAATTCCCCAATGAACAACTATAATTTGTAAATCACTGTTTTTGTTAGCTTTTAACATAACTTCATTAAACTTTTCTATATCTAATCCGTTTGCAAATGTATGTACGCCAATTAAGGCAATCACTTTATTATCAGCCAATAAATAAGAAACTGAGTTTTGATTAATTTCATCATAGCTACCAAAAGTAACGAGATTATTATTTTCCAAGACATTTACAGTGTTATTGAAAGAAGTATCTCCATAATCTTTTGAATGATTATTAGCCAACGACAAATGTGTGAATCCGGCTTCTCTTAAGGCCGGTATTACATTGGCTTGTACTGAAAATGTTGTACTATTTGGCGCTGTTAAAGCATGGACTGTTGGGATGGTAGCTTCAAAATTGCCAACTACATAATCATATTCGTGTAGCTTATCTAGCTGTCTATATGGGTAATCAGCGCCGTGTTTAAGCATAGAAATCTCAACATCTCTGGCTAGCAAAATATCTCCGACAAACGCAATTTTGAAGTCTCTCTCAGTAACGTCGGATTTGCGACTAATAAAATTTCCAAAAGATTCTTGAGGTATTAGTGTTTTGCTTGAAAAATCCACACTAGTTAAAAAAACTGACCAAACGGTCAAAATGAAAAAACCAACAAAAAACTTTTTTAACTTATACTTCATTTAAAATACGTAGCAAAAGAGGATGTATGATGAAATAAACCAAACTCATAATAATACATCGAGCCAAACAATATACCGGCAGACAACATAACTGCTAAAAAAACTGCAATTACTTGGTCGACTCCAGACATGCGTGGAGTACGAATCACTTTTCTAATTTCTGCTGTATCATCAGTAAAATCAACTTCTACTCCTAACAATGACGATATAGCAGCCGGGTCTAATTTTCGGTTTGTATGAACGCGACTAAGTAATCGATCTCGATAATCAGAACCCTTTGGTTTTTCTGAAACATACTTAACGTTCGGATCAGGTACTTCTTCCGGTGATGTATTGGTGGCTTTATCTACCTCAAAAAATGCGTCACCTGTCTTAAGTAGAGTGACGGCTGCATCAATATCATCTGCAGACCACTCATTACTAATAAGATCAATCCTGAGTGTATCAGGTGATGTATTATCTAGACCATTTGCGGTCACATATGCAATGAGCTCTTTGCGATTAAGCATGATTTTTATTCAGGTACTTCGTTCTCTACGATATGTTGATTATATAATTCTAAAAGCACCAAGAAAAGGCTCATTATCACCGGTCCGACAATAAAACCTATTGGTCCAAACAAAGCTATACCACCTAGTACTGCTATCAATGTTACAAATGGGTGTTGTTTTGTGCCACGACTCATTAGATATGGTCCTAGTAAATTATCAATCAAACCAACCGCTAACATCCCCCAAGCTGTCAAACCAATGACGGTAAACCAGTCTCCAACAAACACTGAATAAATTACGGCCGGCACCAATACAATCGAAGTA
>JAGQLZ010000034.1 GCA_020428895.1 Candidatus Kaiserbacteria bacterium | reverse complement strand
AGACCGGAGAAGATGGCGCACCAGCAGAGTTGGTTAAATTTACAGTTTTCGCCCCACCTAGCCCTGACTCAGCATTAAGCTTCGTATCGGGCTTCTCGTCTGACGACGAGACCGGAGAAGATGGCGCACCAGCAGAGTTGGTTAAATTTACAGTTTTCGCCCCACCTAGCCCTGACTCAGCATTAAGCTTCGTATCGGGCTTCTCGTCTGACGACGAGACCGGAGAAGATGGCGCACCAGCGCCATCTTCTCCAAATATTCTTACAAAACCGCCAATTGGAAAAACGTTAATGGTATATTCCGTTTCTCCTTTCTTAATACCAAATAATTTTGGTGGAAAACCAATTCCAAATTCATCCACTCGCATGCCGGTTTTTTTAGCCACTATAAAGTGACCCCATTCATGAACAAGTATCAGTATAAATAAGACTGCAATAAATATGATGATTGACATAATAGACTAAACGGAAATTTCAGATTCCTTTTTACTGAATAGATCCTCAAGTTCTTTATTAGCTGAATCTACAATTTTTTGCACCTTTTCTTTTTCCGTGAATTTTTCATCTTCGCTTATGTCACCAGACTTTTGTTTATTATCAAGCTCTTTCATACAATCATCACGAATGGACCGAATCGAAACTCTGGCTTCTTCTAATTTTTGTTTAGCTAACTTAACTAATTGAACTCTTCTTTCACTGGTTAATTCTGGGAAAATTACTCTAAGTCCAGCCGAATCAGTAGACACAGAAACTCCCAAGTCTGCTTCTCTAATAGCTTTTTCCACAGCTGGTATCACTCCGGCGTCCCAAGTTGATACCCGTAGGGTACGAGCATCTTCGACACCAACTGAACCAACCTGATTAACAGGAACTTTTGCACCATACTGTTCCACTTTAATACTATCAAGTAAAGCCGGAGCCGCCTGACCAGTTCTAATACCAGCGTATTCCTTAACTAACCAATCTTTAACATCATGTATTTTCTTATTTTTTCCTTCATCCATAAGTATTTTTATTATTAAACAATTGTAGCATTCACTATTATCTCTTCAAAACCGGTACTGATAAAGCGATTTCCTCTAAAATCATTTTTAAACTCGAACCGGGTAAACTTGCTTTGATAGAAAGTGACAATATTGATTCCATAGCTTCTTTAGTCACTAGTTTTTCCTGATACCAGCGGGTAAGACTGATTAACACACCAGTCAATACTTCATCAATCGAAACCCGATCTTTATCTTTAGTTATTTTTACTATCCACTCAAGTCTATCTTTATAAGGACTATTCATGAATGTATCAAATGAATCATTCTGCTGTTTATTATTACGTAAGTCTCCTTCAAATAGAACTCGAGACCAAATTGTCGGAATTATATTAGACGAATCTTTAATTACCAGTATAAATAAAGTATTAGTTGGTGGTTCTTCAAGTGTTTTCAGTAAAGCTTGCTGAGCTTCAAGAGCAATTACATCAGTTCTTAACACAACCACTCTTTCGTTATCTTTAATTGGTAACCGATGAGCAGTTTCATTCATTTCCCTAACATCAGCAATCGCAAACCTAGGCCTATCAATGATAACCACATCAGGTGAAGATGAATCTAATTCTTTATAAGCTGGAACATCCAACAGTGAATCAGCTACGAATAAACGAGCGTGATGTTCTTTGATCATTGTGTCAAAATTAACCTACTTTATTAAGTCTGTAAACCAATGATGTGAGAAATTACTCGTCTTAAGTAATGTTCGAAAGTTTCACCTGGCTCATAGATGATTCCCTGCTCATAACGCCAACCATTCATGTAGTCAGTGATACTTTGTTTAATTTCCTGAGTTGATCCTTCAAATCGGCCAGCTAAAATTAACGGGATTTGTAGTTCAGCTAATTTCAAAAATAGCGGGTGTTCTCTACCTTTTGGACCAGTGCCAAATAAACCACTCTTTTTAAACAGAGACCATTCTGATAATAGCTGATTTAGACCATTGTCAACCTCACCTGAATATAATGGATCACCAATTTTGTCAGCTGAAAGTTTTCGTCTAGAATCTGCGGTTGGTAGGTCATTTGGAGTTTTTAGCGGTTCAGTATTTGAAACTGGAGTTATTGGCAACGATGTACCTGTACTTCCAGAGTTTGGCTTTATGTTTGAAGGTGTGATGTCTGGTCTTGGGACTGAAGAAGCCACTGGTGTTGAAGGGATTTGCTCTGAGTTTGGGGTCGGTGTTGGAGCTGGTATAGGTGATGGAGTCGCAACAGAAGTTGGAGTAACCGGCATAGACGGTGTAGACACCGGTGTCATAGGTGCTGAAATCGGCGCTGGCTGATCTGGGGTATGTGGAGAAAATGTCGTTTGTTCAGGTTCTTTATTATCTTCGTCCTTATTAGGTAAACGAATACTTGCTAAGGCCTGAGCCCATCCTGATTTCTTTTCTGGTTCATTATCAACTTTTGTTTCAGCTGAAGCTTCTGATTCAGTAACTGATGCTGTTGGATTAATAGGTTTTTCAACATCTGGGGCAAACGATCCAACTGAAGCAGACTGCGGTACTAGAAAATCTGGTTCCTCTGCTAAATCTACATCAGTAGTTTCTTCTTCGCTTTTATGAGCACCAGCCACTAAGTGAGAATACAGCTTATCTTTCTTTTGAGCTCTACCGACAGCTACTTTATGCGACTTATCTTCAGTTTCATCTACCACTTGAACCGAAATATTTTGTGCAACTTTATTAACCTCATCTGGCAATGGAGCTTTCTCAACTTCTTCATGAACTAAACTTTGATCACGTTTATCCAGCACAGACATCACAACCTGATATGTGCTTTCCAATTTGCTCATTGCAGTTGCCGCTCCTTGTGGAGTACCACCGCTAACAGCCTTCATAGCATCTAGCAAAGCGTTCATGTAATCCCGTCCAACAACATTATCAATATCAACTAGATTTACTGGATTGCCTACTCGATCATTTACGGAAGCTTTAATTTCCCTAATTCTATTTAAATTATCACTATCTACAACCCCAGCCGGTTGAGTTGGTTTTACTGGAGCCGGTGGTGGAGTTACCACTTTAGGTGGCGTGGAAGTTACTGGTGGTGGAGTTGGTATCTTTGGTGGTTCAGGACGAACTGCTGCAATATTTTGAGTTGGCGTAGATGTTATTGTTGGTGCAGTTGGTGTTGGAGTTTCTGAAACTGACGGAGTTGATGCTGGGACAGAAATCGGAGCAGCCGGTGGAGTGGATGCAGGTGCAGGAATATCAGTCGCTGGTGACTGTCCTTTAACACTAAAAGTTGGCTGTGGTCTAACACCAGCAAAACTAGATTTAGGTTTTGCTGGTGTTTCACTAGCTTTAACCTCATCTGCTTTTAAATCTTTTTCTGCTGTTTTTTTTGAAGCAACTGGCTGGGTTAAATTAAATGACACCAATCTTTCCTCCAGCAAAGATTTAACTGCTGGATCTCCTCCACTATTAGAAAATAAAAAAACCAAATCACGCAACTCGTTTCGATCTTCTGCGTTCAATTCACTGTTACGAATTGAAGTTAATATTGATAATACTCCCGCTTGGGAATTTAAATCAAACTTAATTGACGATGCGTCATGTAAAGAACCATCCTGTGCCATAGTAAATACATAATATCATTACCACTAAATATTTTTACCTTGTTACTGTGTAAAAGCATTAAATAAACTTATAAAACTTACGCGGGTTTTTGCGGAACTACTGCTCTTGGAACTGCCGGATCAGTAACAGTAACCATCTCTGGATTAATTGAGACTTCATTATTGTCCTGATTATCCTCGTCATTTTCTATAAGTTGTTTATCAAAATTTTCAAACTCTACTCCAGTCAAATTAGTATCACTGCCAAATTTAGAATTAAAAACATCCTCAAGACGAAGCTGTAGAGTGGCTGAAATCTCATTTTCATCACGATTTAATAAACCAAATTCTTTATCTTTAGACATGTCAGATAAAACCTTATAGACATCTGCTTCAATTTCTTCAGCGGGCACATCATTTAAATTTAAATTTTCGTAATGCAAAACAACTGAACCAAACGAAATTTTATATTTGGTTTCTGCATCACTTGGATCTTCTACAACTACTGCCAACTTTGAGACTACTCTTGTGTACGAGTGTTCAGCTGCTTCTAAAGTTTTATCTAACTCTTTGCTGTATCTTTCTTGAGCAGCCACCACTGGGTCAGCAGCTTGTTCTAAGATGGCGCCGGGAATTTCTCCCTTACTAATACCACCAGTCCCTCTTTCTTCTAATTGTGCATCCAGAGCACTGCGGGCGTGAACAGCCTCTTGATTTGGTAAGTCTTTAAATTCTTCAAATGCCTGATTTTCACTTCCTCCTTCACTAGTGGAATCAGCACTTAAATCGCCTTGGTCTACGGCTACCTCATTCAGTGCATGCTTAAGTTCTGGTTTACTCTGTATTAACTGATTATAAAATCTTACTATTTCAGTAGAAAGCTTTTCGATTTCTTCATATTCCACATCAATTTTTTCAGTAGTCTCTTCAGAAAAAGTAGTACCTTCATTGGTTATATCAGGATAGGCTGTCAACTCTTTAAATTTACCTACGTGTATAACCAAATTAGAAAAAGCATCTTGGGCTTTGGTTAACAAATCATTAAGATTTTCATCAGCTCCCTTAGTACTTACTCGCAAAAAAACAGTAACCAGCTTTTCCATCCGATCATGTTGTGCTTCGATTTTTTTTCTAAGCTCAATATAATCTCTAGTTGGGACTTTTTCTAAGGTAAAAGCTTCCATATAGTTAATTTATTATAGCACTACCTCGGTGAAGTTAACGGAGGTGGTACTGATCTTTTTTGATACCGCTTGGCAATATCAGCTTCTATTTCCGCTAACGGACGACCATACTTCATATAGCTCATATGGATTAACGCATCAATATCTGTCTGGTTAGTTTCCCTTGGTGGTAAAGTGTTTACAGTAAATGGTTTCGTTGGTGTACCGTTAGACAATATACGCATAAAAGCTTGATAATTTGGTATATTCATTAAATCATTTTTATCAAAGACTGGATCAAATTGCGGTAATAGAGCGTCAGCGTCTTCATTACCAACTCGAAATGCTGCCATTGAGCCAACGTTACCAAATACAGCATCTCTAATAGTTGGTTCTAGTTGAGCAATAAATTGATGGGCCATTGATAGTCCAAGTTTGTACTTACGAGCTTCCGACAAAATAGAAGCAATGGAATTAGTGGATACATTCTGAAATTCATCAATGTGTAGATAAAACGGTGAAAAACTTTTTGATGGATCATCAACTCTTGAAAGTGCGGCCATCAAAATTTTACCCACAAATATCATTCCGATTAAATTGGCATTGATTTCACCCAACCGACCTTTAGATAAATTAACAAGTAAAATTTTTCGTTCATCCATTATTTTTCTAAAGTTGAAAGCTGAGGTCTGCTGACCAATAATCGGTCGCATGTAGTCATTGGCAGTAAATACATCAAACTTCGATACGATGTAAGGTACGATATTTTCCAGTGATGCTTCTCCCCCAGCTTTACTAGCAATTTCTTTCCAAAACTCAACCACAACTGGATTGGTAGCCTTCTCAAGTTTCTCTCGTCGGAATTTTGCGTCAGACATCACCCGAGCAATGTCCATTAAAGTATTTCCACTCTCTGGATGATCCATCACCAGCAAAGTTGCGTTACGGAAGTATTGTTCAAACATTGGCCCCATTGATTCAGGGTTAGCACCATAAAGCTTCTGAAAGATTGAAAATAATTCATTTACTACAAAAGTTTTTTGTTCGGGCTTAGTTGGATCATATTCCAACATATTTAAGCCAATCACTCGATCTTGTCTTGATGGATCAAAATAAATAACATCATCGTAACGCTCCGAAGGAATTGCTCCGATCACGTCTTCTATGTCAGTTCCGTGCGGATCAATCATACAGACACCGGCCCCCTGTTCGATGTCTTGAATAATCAGATTTTTTAAGAAAACTGATTTACCAGTACCGGTCTGACCGATAACATAAAAATGACGCATGCGATCCTGTTCATCCATGTAAATTTTCTTTTCGATACCACGGTGCTTATTGATACCCAAAAGCGTACCTGAAGTAGCACTATCGCCTATATATGGAGCGGTTTTGGCTCGATTTTGTTTAAACTGAGGTGATGCTACATTACCATTGGCTGGATAATGTATCATAGTGGCCAGTTCGTCTATGGAAAACACTAAACTAGTTTTTGGTTTAAACTCTCGAAAAGAAAAGGCTTTAATAGCTTGTTTTTGAATAGCTCCTTGAGGGTACCGTTTAAAAATTGCCTTATTAGAACCAACTACTTCAAATTGATTAAAGGTGGATTCTATCTGGTCAAGATAAGTATTAACTTTACTTTGACTAGAACTAGATACGACTATCCTGACATTACATTCGTACAACTGACTGCTGATCTTTTTATTAAACAATTCTATCGCTTGAGTATCGACATCAGATTCTGGCAGAACGTCAGACAGATTATTCTTCGTCTCTTTTTTCTTAAAGAAAAGATCATTTACTGATGCCATTAATTCTCCACTAATCGTACTTCTGGAGATAGCATCACTTGGCTTCATGCCTTTGCGGATATTTTTAATGATACTCTCATAATCTTTCCTGTAATCATGTTGTGGGTGACGAATTACAAACTGTAAAGCTGCCCCGCCACCATCTCTATCGATATTTGAGAAAGCATTCAAGAGTACCGGTAGTGGATCAGTAGCAAATTCCTCACACACACGTATTGGATAAATCGAATTCTTTTCCAACTTCATCTCACTTACACCAGACGTACCGCCATCTATAAATATATTGTAATCGTGGTTTTGAATTGCCAAAACAGCCTGAGGAAATAAAGACTGCAATTGCTTTTCAAAAAGTGCTGAAAACTCATTTGGTACAGCTGTATAAAAAACAATATCATCACTATGGTTAGCTACTGCTACTTCAAGAACTATGTGATTATGTTTTTGCGAAAGTCCGACCGTACGCATACCAGCCAAAAACTGCTCCATCATGCCAACCAATTCAGTTAACTGATATTCCTTACCACTAGAATGTTCGGGCATCGTTACCTCGTAAAGAGTCATGTGAAGCAAGTGCCACATTGGTAATCCTTCTCGAAGTTGCTGAATATTCACACCACTTTGAATCAGTGATACTAACTTCCTATGAACTTCATCAACTACATAACTATCAGGAATTTTCTCGAGAACTGTTAGAGCGTTTTTGATACCTTTCTCTAGAGCCACCTGAACTATTTCCTCAACTTGATTATTTGAAATAGCAATTTGTTCTTCAGTAGCTTTTAGTTCGACTCCTTGAAGTTGATGACTTTTATCAAGAACCATCTTTGGGGTAAACGAAGAATAATCTCGCAACTCTTGGCGCGCTATAGTCTCAATATCAGCTTGATCGACTTCAGGGGTGCGAGCAAGCATCGCTTGCTCCTCTCTGGCTACTCGGTCACGCAAATACTCCAACTCTTCCTCTGGTGAAGAGAACTGTTTCGGAAAACCTTCCGGCATTACCTATATAGTACCGCGCCAGCCTCCG
>JAGQLZ010000033.1:1651-1937 GCA_020428895.1 Candidatus Kaiserbacteria bacterium | reverse complement strand
GACCTCATGAAAGCATGACAGCGTAATGCACCATGAACTTGGGCGCCGCAGGAATTTATTCCTGCGGCGCCCTTTCTTTTTTGTCACCTTTTCAATAGTCGAGTATACTTGGGTGACATTTTAAAAATACTATGGCAAACAGAAAAAATTACGACAAAATGGCAATGGACGCTCATCGTAAGATGCAAGGCAAATTAACCATTCAGAGTAAAGGAAAACTTAAAACTAGAGACGACTGGAGTACTATGTACACTCCAGGTGTTGGAGCCGTTTCAGCTCACTTAGG
>JAGQLZ010000033.1:1374-1634 GCA_020428895.1 Candidatus Kaiserbacteria bacterium | reverse complement strand
AAGAAGCCACAAGATGCTCGTTTGTATACCACAAAAAGAAATAGTATTGCGGTAGTGTCTGATGGTTCAGCTATTTTAGGACTTGGTAACCTTGGTCCGATTGCCGCTTTGCCGGTTATGGAAGGAAAGTGCGCTATTTTTAAAGAAATGGCTAACGTTGATGCTTGGCCAATAGTTTTAGATACTCAGAATGTTGATCAAATTGTTGAAACAGTAAAAAACATTGCTCCTGGTTTTGGTGGTATTAATCTAGAAGATAT
>JAGQLZ010000033.1:0-1322 GCA_020428895.1 Candidatus Kaiserbacteria bacterium | reverse complement strand
CGGTAATGCATGATGATCAGCACGGTACGGCAGTAGTGGTTTTGGCAGGACTTATCAATGCTAGCAAAGTAGTTAATAAACAGTTTACTAAACTTCGAGTGGTAATAGTTGGTGCCGGCGCGGCTGGTTATGCGACCGCTATGCTTTTGGTAAAAGCGGGTATTAAAGATGTAACGGTAACTGATAGTAACGGGGTTATCTATGAAGGTCGGTCTGGTTTAAATTTTCATAAAAAGAATTTAGCTAAAGCTACTAATCCCTACCGACACCAAGGTCAATTGCTTGACGTGGCTGAAGGTGCGGATGTTTTAATAGGTGTATCTGGCCCCGGTACAATTAGTCGACTACATATAGAAAAAATGGCTCCGCAAGCCATAGTGTTTGCTCTAGCTAACCCGATACCAGAAATTAAACCAGCTGATGCTAAAGCAGCGGGAGCCGTAGTGGTCGCTACTGGACGTAGTGATTATCCTAATCAGGTAAATAACTCACTGGTTTTCCCAGGTATTTTCCGTGGTGCCCTAGATAAAGGCGTGGAGGAAATAACTGATGACATGAAGCTAGCGGCCGCTACAAATATTGCTAAGTTAGTAAAAAAGCCAACTCCTGAAGAAATCATCCCGAGCGTAAATCATCCGGATTTAGTAAAAAGAGTTGCTAGTTCAATAAAGAAGTCAAAGTAGGTGTAAATAAATTATGGCCAGAACCCAAAAGGGTTCTGGCCATTTTCTTAACAAGAAACTAATTTTCGCAAAATCTGTCAGATCTTCATCCAGGGATACCGGCGTTAAAGTTGGCGATTGCTTCACCAGCTTCTTGGTAGTGTGCAGGACACGCTACCCCTTCTCCGTCCATTACCCAGACGTTTTTGCAAATAACACAAGGATGAGCAATCGTTAAAAGATATTTTTCCTTACAGGCTTCAGTACTAAATATTTTTCCACCTTCTTCTGGATGGTGCCAGTGTGGGTGCGTACTCAATTCTTTGACTGAAAATAATTTACCGCAACCACAATCACATTCTTTATAGGACATCACCTATCTCCTAGTTGTTTCTGATAGTAGTGTTTCAAAAATAATAAAAATGTCAAATTCCTTACTAGTTTTAAATCTAATATATAACAAAAAACATTTATAAAAACTAATAGTAGATGTAAATCATTTGGTATGTTATCCTACTGAACCAAGAGAGTAAAAGATGGTAATTTTCTGTTTTTTATAAACTTGGATGATAAGTTTCACTTATCATTTACATAAATTTGGAGAGTATCTTTTTTGAAACAGATGACGTCATTTGTTTTATAATTTCATTCGGAAAGAGC
>JAGQLZ010000032.1 GCA_020428895.1 Candidatus Kaiserbacteria bacterium | reverse complement strand
AGTTAGTTATACAGTAGTTGATGAAGATGGTAAGTAATAAGTAAAAAAGTGCCGGCCTTTTAGGCCGGCACTTTTTTACTTAGTGTCAGTTAACTGGGAAGTGAAATAAATGCCTGGTAACATTAATAATCCTAGAATTACAAAAATAAATTCAAATTCAAAATAAAGTAATGAGACACTTCCTAATAGTGATCCGATAATCATACCAAGTGGTCGAGCTAATCTGAAGAAACTCATTATGTTAGCTTCACTACCGTCAATGTGTTTAAAGAAGTAACTTTCGGTTGTCGCTTCGACTAATGATGCACCAATTCGACTAACAAACATTAATATCATCCAGTACAAAATTGAGCTATTAGTCATAATGGTTATACAGCCTGAAGTGATAGCTAAAATAATAAAACCAAGTGCCATCATTTCCTTTTCACCAATGTACTTATCGGCTATATAACCAATGGGCCACTCAAATATGACGTAAGCCATAAGTCCAACTGCCAATATTGTACCTATTTGTTCCCAAGAAAATCCAATTTTAGTAGCCATGTATAGTGGTATATAAATGATTGTCCAAGCAAAAAATACCTGTAAATTTAAATGAGCTAAGAAAACTGAACGGATATCTGATTCTTGCCAAAATTCAGAAATAGCAGATAAAACTTGAATTTCTTTGTAACTCGGGTCAGTAAAACAGTAAAAGCGAAATAATACAATTAATATAAATATCGATAGGATTCCGGCAGAAATAATATAAGTAACAGATAGATTGCCGTCATTATTTCCAACCACAAACCCCATTGCTAATGGCCCAGCTGCTGAAGCTAAACTCATTATTGTTAGAGTTAGACCGCGTTTACTGCCAGTAGAGCCCTCATTGGAACCAATTAAAGTTTCGGAAAATATATCAATAGTTAAATAGATTAGAGGGTTTAATATCATAAAAGCCACGAAAGCCACAATAGCTGTAGCAGGATGTCCGACTAATCCGAGTACCACCAAAGAAACTAATTCGAAAAGTGCTAACCAAAGTGTTAAACGTACGTTACCAATCTTCTTTAAAACTCTAGAAATAAATAAAAATGCCAAAACAGCCAAACATGAGGAGATGGTATACATTGCTCCAATTACTTCAGGAGTAGCAAACTTCTCCATGTAAGTAGAACTGTTATAAACTACAAACAATCCATGAAAATGAAATATTGTTGAGAGTACGTAAATTAGCCAAAAATCTATCTTACAGGTATTCCTGTTACGATGAAAAAGGGAAGAGAACAAATTCGACATGTTTATATTCTATCAGTCAATGAAAAGAAAAAGGTCGGTTGCGGTGGACACCGCAACCGACCTTTTTCTTTTCTGGTTAAATTCCAATTAAGACCGGAATTACCATTGGAGATTTTTGAGTTTTCTGCATTAGGAAACTTGAAACAGTATCAGCCAATTGGTCTTTCACGTAATCCAAATCAAGCGGATGCATTTTTTCAGTATGTTTCTCGACTGTTTTTTTAATAAGAACTCGAGCTTCAGATAGTAGTTGCTGGTTTTCACGTAGATAGACAAAACCACGAGAAATAATATCAGGTGACTTTCGTAAACGCCCTGTCTTGCTATTTACGGTAGCAATAATTACAAACATACCGTCTTCAGCTAGTGATTGTCTATCTCTCAACACAACTTCTTGTTTTACACCAACCGTAAACCCATCCACCATAATGAGATCATTAGGGGCTTTTTCTTTGTGAACAATTAACTCGTCGCCATTTTTGATATCAATCAAGAAACCATTGTCTGGTACCACGATGTTTTCTTCAGGAAAGCCGTTTTCTACTGCGGCGTATTTATGACTCTTAAGCATGGAGTGTTGTCCATGTACTGTGACTAAGAACTTAGGTTTAACTTGTTGATTAACCCAAATTAGTTCACCTACGTTACCGTGTCCAGAAGAATGAACATCAGCACTTCGATAGTTAACAACTCGTACGTTTCGTCTAAAGAGGTTGTCACGAAGTTTCTGAACAGCTATTTCATTACCGGGAATAACGGAAGATGAAAGAACGATAGTGTCACGTTCGTTCAAGGTAATAAACTTATGTTTGTCGGTAGCCATGCGCATTAGTGCGGCAAATTCTTCACCTTGTGCTCCAGTTGATAACACTACAATTCTGTCTGATGGATAATCACCAATCTCAGAAGCCTGAATAAAAGTAGTTGGTTTTACTTCAAGTAATTTGGCAGTAATGGCAATGTCGACGTTATTTTTCATTGAACGTCCTTCAATCACTACTTTTTTACCAGCTTCTTCACAAGCCTTGATGATACTAAATAGTCGTTCAAATTGTGAGGCAAAAGTTCCGATTACAATTCGAGTTTTAGTATTTTTTATAATATCTTCAAGGTTATGAAAAACTTCACCTTCAGGGGCTGACCAACCCTCCTTTTCAGCGTTAGTAGATTCAGCAACCAAAGCAATATTTTTATTTTTACCTACATTTTCCCAAACCTCAGCCTCTTCTTTTATAGGCTTGCCATTTTCATGAGTAATCTTAATATCACCAGTAATCACCACATCCCCATGCTTAGTTTCAACAGAAACTCCCATTGCATCTGGAATTGAGTGAGTTACAGGAAAGGTTTTGATTTTAGTTTTACCAACCGTAAAGTGTTCACCTTCCTTAATAACATTCATATTAAGTGGATCCATATGAGGAAATTCCTCTTGGCGCTTTAAAATCATTAATGAGGTTAGGTACTGTGTGTAGATTGGTGGATTGCCAATTCTCTCCATAATAAATGGAATACCACCGGTGTGATCAAGGTGTCCGTGAGTCACCACTAAAGCCCGAATCTTATGTTTCCTTTCTTCTAAGTATTGGGTGTTAGGGAGTATGTAATTAATACCCGGAGCGTTGGATTCAGGTGACACAAACTGAAAACCAGCATCAAATACAATGATGTCATCTTTGGTTTCAATTACAGTCATGTTGCGGCCAATTTCTTCTACACCAGAAATTGGAATAATTCGTACGGTATCTTCATCAGTAACTTCTGGCAAAACCGGAGACCGGTCGTTCTTATCAGCCATACGATGAGTTAGGGCTGGGTTTTTCATACTGCGGCGTTGATTGTTACGCCGTCTACCACCACTTTTACGATTGTTTTTATTGGCGTTAGATCGGTTACCAGTTTTTGGTTTATTGGTTGGTCGGTTATTGTTTCGGGAAAGTGGCTTTTGTCCGTTACTGGTTCTAGTGCGATTTTGTGGTTGTCGTGAGCGAGCGTGCGCTGGTCTAGCAGATGTTCTCGCAGTCGTTTTATTTGTGTTATTCATATCAGTAATTATTTTTTAATTATTTATCTTCTCTAAATAGGGGCCACAGTCGCTCAGTATGAGCATACCAAGACTCAATATTCATAAATCTTTCATATGGTCGGCTGATTCTAGTTATCGATGCAGTAGTAATGTCTTTATCTAATATGTAGCTGAATGTTGGTGTAAACAAGAAGATAGCCGGCAGTTCTTCAGTAATTATGTTGGCTACTTTGTTAACACTCTCTATGCGCAAAGCTACGTCTTGTTCAGTTAAGGCATCTTCAAGTAAGGAATCAACTTCAATATTAGCGTATTGTGAAATGTTTAGACCAGGATCGTCTTTTTGTGATGAGTGCCAAAATGGATAAAGATCAATCGCACGACTCATATCAATACCAAAAAGTATTGCCTCAAAATCTCTTGGTCTGATTACAGATTGCAGTAGGTCTGTTTGTTCAAATTGTTCAATTCGAACCTCTACACCAAGTTCTCGCCAAGCCACGGCCACATAGGTAGCAGTAGAATCAAACAGGTCGGTGTTAGCTGTTCTTAAAGTTACACCCAGAGTAACACTTTCTCCAGCAATAGTTTTGGTCCAGAAACCAAGGTCATCTTGTTTCCAACCACCAGCCACTAATTCCTCACGAGCTTGCTTTAGAGGAGTGCTAGTAGAGGAGGTAGTTGAAAGATTAATTGATTCTAACCCAAGAAATCCAGACGGTACAGGAGATTCTGTTGGCAGTCCACCGCCGTATAAAATTTCGTCTATCATTTGTCCGCGATCTAGTGCTAAAGACAAAGCTTTTCGTACTGATTCATCGCGCAAAGCAGCTGATTTATTTTGGTTTAGAAAAATACCAAAAATTCTCGGTAGCGGTTCGTTTATTACTTGATATTTATTTAGGTTAATTTTAGATAGTTCGGTACTTGGTAGTTGAGCAGTACTAGAAAATTCACCTTTGTTAAATCCTTCAACTAAATCACTTTCGTTTTTATAAAATTTTACAGTGACTTTATCAATATTAGGTCGTCCACTAACAGCATCAAATGGAGCTAAGTGATAGGCTTCAATCAAACCTGATACTCCATAACTAACGGACTCAATTTCAAATGGTCCTGAACCAATTGGTTCAGTATTAAGTTGACTGAACGGAATCTGCTCGATTGGTAACTCATCCCAAGTATGGCGAGGTAGTATGCCAATAGTTAAGTTTTCTATAAATGGTGTGTAGGCTTCTTCTAGTACCAGATTGATTTCGTATTCACCAAGCTCTTCCACGATTACTCCATTCCAGTTACCACGCACAGGACTCTTTAGGTCAGGGTTTTGAATTAAAGTAATTGTGTAAACAACATCTCTAGCGGTTAATGGAGTACCGTCATGAAAACGAACATCTTTTTTTAAAGTTATGTTATAAGTTCGACCGTCTTCAGATATGGTGACAGCTTCAGCAATGTTTGGGACCAGTTCGCCATTAACACCAATTTTTAATAGTCCGCTATAGATTAAAGCAGACATGTCTAAATCAGCTCTAGTAGTTGCTAAAACTGGATTAACAAAGCGAGGCGTACCAATAATACCTTCAGTTAAGACGCCACCGTAACTTGGTGAAATATCTACAAAAGAATTATTTACAATTAAACCAAAGTAAATAGAGCTACCCAAGAAAGCAAAGAATAGCATTCGTAAAATAAACCTATCGCTAGCTGGTTTTCTTTCAATTAGTCCTAAAGCTTTGTCGATTAAGGCTAGTCTGGCCATAAATAAAATGACATAAGTAAACACCGAGTATTCCAATCATGATTATTTAATGATTGAAAAGTAAGTGATTACTACGCAAGAATGTTTAAGAATGCAGACACTACAAATAGTATCGCTAATCCGATTGATAACTTAAAGAGAAATTGTTCCGCGCCACGTCGTTTGTGGTAAGTTGAGCTGTAGTTTTTAATGATACGGCGNNTCGCCACCAAATGCGCCACCGAGACTAGATCCACGCTGTTGCAGTAGAATCGTAGCAATTAGGAGAATGGCTAGCGTAAGCTGTACAAACGGTAGTGCCGGAAGCACGTTTTGTATGATTTCCATAGTCGCGAAAGATAATAGCAGAAAGGGTGGGTTGTGACAAGTAAAAATAAATTTAAAAGAGGAGATGTTTGTTTAGAAAACATAAGATAGAAAAATTTTATTAATTGTGTTTATGTCACCTTATTAGGAAATAGTTTATTTTAAATATATTAATGT
>JAGQLZ010000031.1 GCA_020428895.1 Candidatus Kaiserbacteria bacterium | reverse complement strand
TTACATCATTGCTGTCGAAATTTATATCCTCAAACTGATAAACTCCAGATCCGTTACAGGTAGTGGAAGCCAACTGAATATTATTGACAACCAAAACAATATTAGCTGTTGCTCCACACGCTGTGGATGGTGATGACGTATCATTTTGGTATACAGTTCCACCAATAGTGTAGGTAGTAGTTGAGTTGTCCCATACTATATAACCGGGATCACCAGTATCATCATCGAAATCTTCACCATCAACATCACCAGTGTGTAAGTTGTAGCGCCAAGAACTAACTGAACTACCATTTGTCCGAACGTTTACCGCTGTGGTAACTCCGGAAGTAGTAGCAAATCGATTATGAATAATGTTAGAACCTGGATTATTATCAAGTACTGAACCATCTACTGTTAGCGCTGCATCTCCATTAGTATCTAATATCCAATCTCCATAAGCTAACGAGGTTATATCGGGTGAATTTGTAAAGGTTAAACCGTCACTATCCAAATCTGAAAATTGATAATATCTTGCATTAAATGTTCCTGCTGAAACATCAAATGAATAATCACCAGTTGTTTGTACGGAAATGGTAGTGGTGGCGGTTGAAGTACCGACAATTTCTATACCTGCCCCACTGTAAGTAACTGAACCATTACTTTCAATATAAACTTCAACTTGTCGTTCGTTACTACCAGAAGTTAGGTCAGTACCATCAAAGTCAGTAGCGTAACTCCAGTAATCATTACCAGACGATGCTTCATAATCTCCATATATGTACAGTTCTCCATTTACTCCGGCATGATCCATTGAGTACCAAGAACTATTATTTTCAACAATAGTTGTAGTAGCTGATGAATTCCAAGATCTTATGTCAGTACCTGCAGAAACCACTAAATTGTCATAACGATCAGAAACATTCTTATCACTAATCTCATAATTACCACCACCAAACAATCGTAAAGTTGAACCAAACCAAGTAGTATTTAATCCTCCTGAATCATTTATAAACTGACCACCAACCGCTAGGACTACGCCACTTTGAACAACCACATCTGAAGATGTTGCTAATGTAAACGTGCCGGTAGACGTTGCATTTTCACTAATCGTTGCTAATCCACTACCGATAATATCAACGTCTGAAAAACTACTACTACCGGCTGCAATATTAAAGGCGTCAAGACTGGTAAATCGCACCAGTCCATTACTACCAACAAAGGTACCGTTATTATTCCAATTACCATTTAATGTCAAGGCACTGCTGTCACTACCTATTAAAGTACCGAACTGATTAATTATTATGTCACCTTCAACCAAAATAGCTGGGTCGTTAGTATTAATTGTTACCGTTGTATTAGCGTCACCAACAATCAAATCATTATTGATTCTAAATCCAACTGAAGAGAAGGTATAAGTTGGGGACCCAGCTAAAGCAGCTAATCGAAGAGTATAATAATTGGTTGAAGTAATATTAGTGGCTCCACCACCGCTATACGTAAAACTACTGGTACCTTCTAGGAAAGTACCATTTTCTACAAATGGTGTACCTGATCCTGACAAATCCCAAGCTGAGTTACCAGCATCAAGGAAATGACCAGAGGTAATTGTTAGAACACCACTAACAGTAGTAGTAGCGTCATTACTTCTGGTGGTAGTATTTGTAACAACCCCATCGCCTAGAGTTAAATTATTAAAAGTCCAACCTTGAACACCACCTAGTTCTGTTGAAGTTCCAATCGTAACAGTTCCGCCACCCATTGAGAGCAGACCATTACCTCCTAAAGTACCGCCAGTCATTGTTATATCTCCAGTACCAGTAACAGTACCAGTAGCAATTGTCATATTACCAACTACTGCAATATTGGCGTTTATATTCCAAGCACCGCCCACTCCAGTAAAGTCAATTTGTTGGAAATTTACTACACCGGCATCATCACTATCGATAGTTTTACCAGTAGTAGTCGCTGTGAAAGTAATACTTGAAGAAGCCCCAGTGAAAATACCACCAGTATCTCTAAAGAAATTACCACCAATTATATGGCTCTGTCCGTTAGCTCCAACAAAAGTTGCTCCGTCATCAATATGGAAAGAACCATCAAATGTCTCACCACTACCACTAGAAAGTAGGGTAATATTTCCGGCTGGCGCAAATGTACTTGAAGAAGCGATGATTAGTTCAGTGTCTGCAGCTACTACTAATGTATCAGTGGTACTGGTCGCAGCGGTATATCGCAAATCAGAGTCATCACTACTGTCATAAACCGCCATATCTGCAATTGATAAAGGGCTAGTGTCTTCATTCCTTGTCATCACGCGATCAGCATAAATATTCAAGTTAGTAATATCAGCCGTTGGCGTCTTAGTAATCACACTTCCTACTTCTCCACCATTAGTATCTAGGTAGATCATTATTACCGGATCTCCAATATATGAAACGGCATTAAATGAGTAAGAACCATCTATGCCACTACAATATGTGGTTGAGGCATAAGTACCACCATCAACCACTACTCGTACATTGTTGGTCGTACCATCACAAGTTGGGCCACCTAAAGTAGTTGAACCATCATCTGAAAATACCTGACCTGAAATTACAATATTGTATGAACTGTCATCCCAACGGATTGAACCTGGATCACCGTCAAGATTGTCAAAAGCTTCACCATAACGATCTCCCTGACCATTACGGAACCACCAGTAAGAAGTCGGTACACCATTTAGAGTAACGTTGGCTGAACCACCCGCAGTCACAAAGTTTGTATTGAAGAACTGAGATGCTGGATTTGCATCTACGGTAGAAGCGTCAACTGAAATTGCTGCTACAGCTGGGCCGATTGAAAATAGAGCATTATTTAGACTCGTTACTACTGAAGAATTTGTAAGATTCATACCGTTAACATCACTACCAGTCATTTCAAAGTAATTAGCGGTTACAGTAGCTTTAGAAGCAGTAAACGTATAAGAACCACTTTGTGCATCAATAGTAGTTGAAGCAGTTGAAATACCATTAATGATTATGGTTGAAGTACTAATTTCAACAACTCCTCCGTTCTCAATTCTGACATCTACTTGACGCTCACCACCGCCTGTTAAATCTGTGCCATCAAAATCAGTAGCGTAACTCCAATACTCAGTACCACTACTTCTTTCATAATTACCAAAAATGTACAAATCTCCAGAATTTCCGTTATGATCCATTGAGTAAATTGAAGAACTATCATTGGTTGCGTAGACTGTGGAAGATGAATTCCACATAGACATGTCGGTATTACCAACAGTAACTATTGTTGAATATTGATCACCCTGATCGGTCTTTGAATTTATAACGTAATCAGTATCAGAAGACAGACGTAAAACTCCATCCCAAGTAGTCGAAGCTCCACCTACAGTATTACTGAAAGTACCAGTACTTTCTAGAACAATTCCCGAATTTAAATTCCAGTCACCGACATCATTGATATTAATAGCGACGGATGCAGTAGCGTGTTCAGTTACATCCCAATCACCAGTTACACTATCAAAATTAAGAGTGGCAAAAGTTGAATTACCAGCAGCAATAGTTTCAGAACCAGCGATTGAATCAAAATCAACCGTACCACTATTAGCATTAAACACTCCATCATTATCAAACGATCCGCCGACTGTGAGGTTGCCACTCGGTAAGGTTATGCTTGCGCCGGACTCAATTACAACATCTCCATTTATATCAACATTGGTTTCATCAAAACTTCTTGAGCTGTCTAATTCGTAAGCACCAACTGAATAAAAATCAGTAGATGATGACATGTTTGTATGTTCAGCCGAAATCCAATCAGTTGAACGAGCTACTTTAGAAAGTCGCCATTCGTCAATTTCTCCTTGATAATCAAAACCAGTCGAACCACTCCAATAACCAATCTGCGCACCACCCGTGTTACTTGGGATAGTGGCTGAACCGCCTGAATTGGAATTTGCTAAAGAACCATCAACGTATATATATCGATTACTACCATTCATCACTCCAACTACATACTGCCAAGTGTCACCAACAGAAATTCCGTTTGGTGCAGCGTCAACACGGTTAGCCGCTACTCCGGTATTATCAACGTTAAATGTATAAGTATCATTATTAGTCGAGCCACTGATGTTATCCCACAGCAAGATCGGTGCTGAAGAACCGGGACGAGTAAAGAAGGAATCATCATCGCTATCGTCATCAATATAAACCCAAGCTGACACGGCCATTTGACTAAGACCAGTTAGTTCACCTAGGTTGTCACCGAAGTTAAGGTAGTCACTACCACCATTGTCGGTAATTGATATTGCACTACCAATATAACCACTAGCAGTAAGGGCCGGTGTATCTCCAACCGCTGTTAAATCGTGATTATAACTGGTGGAGTCAATAGCGTTTAGTTCTTCCATATGGAAAACTGCAATGTAGTCACTATTCCATGTATTCTCACTACCGTAAGTACTAGCCGCAGCTGGTTCGGACGCTCCACTATTTCCATAATAAATATAGAAGGTAGTATCAGCTGAACTACTGATATTTGAAGCGTTAAAATATAATTCACCAGTATCTGCGCCGGTATCTATATTTACAACTTCGCGAGCTAACTCAGTTACTCCGTCACTTTCAGTTATTCGAATATCGCCTCCGTCACTTTTTACATTGTTAAAGAAGTTAGCACTTAAGTTTGATAGGTCAACATAAACTGGGAAGTCATTCAAATCAGAATCAACTTCAGTACTATCAATAGTAATAGCCTCTCGATAATCCCAACTTGAAGCATACCAACTTCCAGCAGTTGCCCCTCTAAACCTTACATCATTGAAACTACTACCATTGGTATCTATACTATCTGGTCCTTGAATAAGGAATATAATTTCACCACCGTTAGCATTAAATGATCCGCCATTGAAAGCAAAATCTCTACCAATAGTCATGGTTCCACTTGGGAAAGTGATGCTTCCGTTACTGACAGTAAAATTATTTGTAGTAGTGGCATTGTCAGTAAACGTCCATGATCCTGTACCAGTAAAGCTAATATCGTAAAAAGCATTAAAGAAAGTTGAGGCATTTGAGGTAATCGTTTTACCGGCACTATTGCTGGTAAACCTAACTTCACCATTATTGTGAGCAAAAGTACCACTGGCACTTGAGAAGGAACCACGGACAGTAGTAAGGCCAGTCGGTAAAGTTACCGTACCAGTAGCAATCAAAAGGTTATTATTGATATTTACTGATGAATTTGTAAAGGAGTAAATACCATCAACTCCTGAGAAAGTTAGATTATAGAAAGCTGAACTATTGGTTATAAAAGCTGTTGAAGTCGAGTAAAAATTAACGTTACTTGAATCGGCAACAAACGAATTGTTGTTAACAAAATTTTCTGCCACATACAAGGTATTACCTGTTCCTCCCCGTAAAGTGTCATTGCTGCCGATAGTTATACTTTGCGCTCTAACATTACTTGATATGTTTACTGTCTTGAAAGTTCCGTCTACAACTACATGACCGATATTAGTAGAAGTGGCAGAGCTGTCAGTCCAACTTCTGTTTCCTGACCCATTGAAAGTAGTGGTTCCAATACCAGCAAATTCTCCACCGGCTCCAATAATAAGATTACCGGCTACATTAATAGTGTGAGTAGCTCTATTAAATGAACCATAGTTCACCCTCAGGATATTACCAACGTTAATAGTTGGCTCTAATAAGTTAAAGGATGCATCACCACTAGTTTCTCCAAAGGTTACATTGTAAAAAGATAATGTAGGAGTACCTGATAGACTCTCTGCAGAAGTCGTAGCCGTAAAGATAACTGTACTGGTATCAACTGAAGTGGTCGCCTTATCTACCCAAGAACCACTAACTCTAAGGGTGGTTGCATCAAGATCTAATGTTCCGTTGTTTTCAATATCATGGACAATACTATTGGCCCCCGGTTTGTATGTAGCGCCAGCCAACACCCTTAACTCAGCATCCTCACAACCACTGTCACCACATAAATCAAACTCATCAGAAACACTCACTGAGTAAAAGACATTTTCGTTGTCGGTATAGTCATAATCATCTAATCCAGCATTAGTGACCACTACAGACTCATCATTTGATCCAATTGTTAAGTGCCTTTCTGCCAATACCATTCCTGTCACGTCTCCATTTCCGTCATACTCGGTTGCCGCAATAGCTTCATTAGCATCAGCTACAGCACCGTCAATAAACACTACGATAGTGTCATCTTCAAAAGTGGTTACGTTATTTATTTCCCATGATCCATCACCAGCAATAGTACCGGTTTTCCCTGCTTGCAAAACCCCATTGACTACCACTGATACAGTACCTCCGGTTAATGGAGTTACTTCGTCATATTCATAGGCCATACCAGACACCGTAATACCTTCAGACCATTCAACCATCCAGTCATATAGGACAGGACAATTACCATCAACACAAGTAAAATCAGCTTCTAAAGTAAGTTCATTATGAATACTCTTATCAAGTTGAGAAAGATCAATTGGAGACGTTAGATTTCCAGTACTATTTCCAGGTAAATATAGGTCAGGCACCAATACAGTTGCACTTGGTGTCTCATAATACACTCGATAAGTTATATAACTATCTACTGGAGTACTGTCAGTAAAGCTGAATGATTCCCAACGAGGACCGGTTCCATCATCATAATCAATCAAGGTTGAACGGAT
Organism: Candidatus Kaiserbacteria bacterium; assembly: GCA_020428895.1. Taxonomy (GTDB): domain Bacteria; phylum Patescibacteriota; class Minisyncoccia; order Phycocordibacterales; family UBA918; genus OLB19. Next base: position 11,753 of record JAGQLZ010000031.1, on the reverse strand, counting down.
TCGACCAGACGTAAAGTTCGGATAGATACGAGCTGCCATATCCAGTGATGGTGTAAACGGATTACCAACTACTGAAGGAATATCAGAAATATACGCACCAGCATCATGAGCTGCCCAACTCGAACCATTCCAATAAGTGAAGTCGTATCTATCGCCGTTATTGTGGTCAAGAAATACTGCCAAAATCAAATCATCAGCTGTTCTTGTGGTTTGAACATTAAAAGCATCTTCAACATCATCTAGATCAGACTCTCCAGTTAATACACCAGAAGAATATATATTGTACTTACCTCCCTCACCAACTACTCGTGGATTGTTTGTATCTGAATAAACTAACAGTACATCACCATCATTAGCATCATCAGTCATATACTGACAACTAATTGGCAAACCGTCTTTGGTTTCTCCTATATCAGTAGTTTCTGTAAAACTTCCCCAACTAGAACCGTTCCACTCAATAATTCCTAAATCTTGATCATTATCCACGTAACATAATGCCAAATTATCACTACCTTCATCACGAGCAAACATTCCCCATTCAAAATCATCACCTAAAGTTACTAGTTCGTAACTACCCCAACTGGAACCGTTCCAAACAATTGATATGAAATTGCTAGCTCCACCATTACTTACTGCCACTAATGCCTCGTCACCTGACTCTTCATACTCTATCGCCATACCAAAACTATCTTCTTCAGCTAATGAACCAACGGTGGTAGCATTACCCCAAGCAGATCCATTCCAAACCATGAACTCAAAATCATAGGTGTCTGGGTTATCATGACGAACACCTAAGATTATTTCATCTGAAGTTGGATCAGCTACTAACTCAACACCATAACAATCGTTGGCATTGGCCAGACTAATACTTGTAGTGGCACTCCAAGTTGTTCCATTCCAAACAGCATAAACAGCGTCACTACCAACACAGTTTACCGCTATCAAATCGCCCGATATCTGTTCGTAGGCCAAATCAAATCCGCGGCTATTTTCGATATAATCATATTCAACACCAGTTTCAAAAAGATTACCCCAAGTAGAATTTACACCATTGTAAATTTGGAAATTAAAATCATTAGCGTCATCAAAAGTTCCTAATGCATACTCATCCCGAATCGGGTTAGCTTCTAGTGAAGCCCACTCAACCAAGGCACCAATGCTGGCAGCAGTTCCTTCATCTCCCCAAGCCGATCCATTCCATTTGCGGTATCTAGGTGCTAATGAACCAAGTTCACCATAAGCCACCATGGCTTCTCGTAAAATTGAAGTAATTTTAGCTGAACTAGTACTAGTTTCAATGTCTAACAATGAATCAGTATCAAATTGGTCACCTGTTGTTTGATACCAAGTAGAAACTGTGATTGACTCATCAATTGTAAAACTTTCTGGATCACTCCATCGTGAATACACATTGTCACCTAATGGGTCGCGAGCACGCACTCGCCACCAGTAAGTAGAACTACTGGTTAATGTAGACTGTATGTCATAAGCAATAGTATCACCAGAAATAAATGGTGAGGTATCAGTAGACGAAGCAGTGTTTCTAAAACCAGCATCTACTCCAGAAACGAAAGTGGAAGAAGCAGCAAAGCTTGAAGAGGTAGATATTTGTAATTCATACTGTAAGTCATCACTTTCTGGATCAAATGTAACAAATAACAACGTTGGGGAAGTAGTGGCTACTTTGGCATTATCAAAAGGATTTTCATGAGTTGGTTGTTCAACTCTTTGACCCCAAGTCACTGTCCAATCATCTAATTGTGGGTTACTGCCAGAACCACTAAAGACCGCCACTAGTCTAATCTTGTTATAGGTATCAGTATCTAAGGTTACTAGATTTACTGGCGAGCTGGTATAACCTGCAATATTACCGGGTAGTGCCTCATTTGGAATAAGATCCCAATTATTTCCTGATACTTGATATTCGATATGGTAAGTAATATTTTGTCCACCCAATGTGTTATTAAAGCTAAACTGACCCCACGCATTACCAACATCGACATCATCAAAATCTATGGCCGAGCTAGTAGTAGTACCATTAGTAGCCCCACTTACCAAGCGAACGTCATCAGCAGCATTTGGTTCTGTATCGACATGATCATCGGTAGCAAATTGTTCTTCGGTGCGCTGATGCCACGTAGTAATAGTGGTTCCAGAATCACGACGGAAACTATACGGGGTAGACCATTCACCATAAACACCAGACGCATTAGGATCTTGCGCTCGCACTCTCCAATAATAGGTAGTGTTGTCACTAAGCGCCGTAATTGGCGTAAAGCGAATTAACGAACCAGAATCAAACGGACTCTTGTCACCAGAATCTGATAATGATTCAAACTGTAAGAAATTGGTGACTGAATTTTTATCAATAATAACTGGATCACTAAAATTATAATCATCATCAACTTGTATTTGATAATCCACTTCATCACCAACATCATCGACTGCTGAGAACTCAAACCAAGGTGTACTAGAAGCAAATTGTTCATTGTCAAACGGCGCAGACAAAGTTGGAGCATCTGGTGGACCATTGGTAATCAATTGCGGATATTGAGTGTAAGTATCCAAAATACTTCTGTCATCTCTTACCATTCTGAAACAATAATTTGTACCGGCAGCTGCACCATTGTTTTCAATCACCCAATCCCATTCTGCGATATCATCTACTTGAAGACCATTGTAGTTTGGACCTGCGTCATTTTCCTCTTCGTAAGTTTCAGCTTTAGTTGAATCGGTAAGTAAAGTAGATGGTATCTGGCGACCATCACTAACCAATTCTTCAGAAGAAACATCATAAAATCCAGTTGGATTTATGAGGTTGTTATATTCTGTACTAATCCATTCTGCAGATCTAGCAATATTTGAAAAACGAACTTCATCCAAAACTTCTTCCATCCAGCGAGAACCATCACTACCAATAACATTGGTACTACCGGGATCTGAAACAGCTCCAGTATAAGTATCAGTTCCTGAAGGGTCACCGTTAGCATAGTTTCGAATTGTTGTACTATCGTATGTACAAGTATGTAATACCCAGCCGGTTAGATTATCTCCATTACCGCCACCACCGTTATTGGCACGATTAGAAGTGCTGTTCACCAAACAATCAAGACCATTATCATTATCTGGCCATATTAAAACTGAATAAGCACCACCACCATTTATAACTCGATCGTCATTATAGGTTGGGTCTTCAATCCAATAAGAGATCGTAAAATCTGTCGCCCCGCCAACAAAATCTGGAGTAGTAATACTGTTGTTACTATTATTAAAATCATAACCACTACCAGCAACACCGGCAGCCACAGTTCCGCCAGTGATAGTTCCACCAAAAGTTGCATCGTTTGATCCACTACTGTCGGCACTGTTTGTAATATCACCAAAAGATCCGGTTGGAGTATCAGAGAAGTGATAAACAGCTTGGTAATTACTATCCCAAACATTATCTGAACCATATGTATGACCAGCGCTGTAACCAGAAGCTCCGCTATTATCATAGTAAATAAAGAATGAACTGTCGGTTGTAGAAGAAATCAAATCTGGCTTAAAGTACAACTCTCCAGACTTTGTTCCGGTATTAATTTCTACCAACTCAAACGGTAATTCTGTTAAGCCGTCATCTTCAGTGATACGTATGTCATCCCCATCATTCTGAACGTTATTAAAGAAACTATTCGGCAAATCAGCTAAATCGACAAAAACTGGGAAGTCAGTCAGGTCATCATCTACATTTGAACTATCAATAGTTATCTCAATTCTACGATTCCAACTACCGCTATACCAATCGCTTCCGACAATGGCGTTTGCGTAACCCCGCCAAAGTGCGGTCGTACTACCTAATTCTCCAACGTCATACCAGTCAGTCGCCATGGAACAGGAATTATTAGCTGAATATTGTAAAGCAAAACTATTGGTTGAGGTACCTAAAGCAATATTACTGTTTTTAAGTGACATGCGCAGACGCAACTCTTCACCATCATTAATTGCGTACTCACTACTAATCGCTTGGTTTTCAGACAAATCGTTTCCACCAACTGGCCATGGGTCAACTGGAGTAAAATTAGAAATATTGTCATACCAACGATAGGCATACTGTTCAAGTTTTGGTGTTCTTTCCCATGTTAGAGTCCAATCTTCTAGTTGTCCGGACTGACTACCTGACAGGTTAATGGTGGCTTCAAGACAAATCTGGTCATAGGTTGTGGTGCTTAAACCAGAAAGATCAATCGGTGTGGTAGAGGCTAGGAATCCAGCAGTATTACCTGACAAAACACCATTAGGTATATAAGCATCGCAAGTGCCAGCGTCTGAATAAAGCAATCGAACTCGCACACTAGCACCAGAAGGTTCAGTGGCATTGAATGAAAGATCACCCCACGTTGGCTGGTCTGGTACATCAGTAAAATCAATCGGTGCAGTAGTTACAACACCAACCGCCGATTGATATCTTTTAGCAGAAAGAGAGAAAGTTTCTTGTCTAGGATTAGTGTTGATTTGAGCTGGATCAGTTTCAATAGTGCCATAATCACTCCACTCTGAACCATTCCAATCAGTGTTATAGAGCTCATCAGCACCTTCATCCATAAAATGAAAAGCTACAATCGTGCCGTCACCAGCTCGTTCAGTTTGCACATAATAAGAATCATTAATGTTTGAACCAGCTTGTTCTCCCGACCAAGTTGAACCATTCCAAACTTGATGATAATCACCATCAACACCAGTATCAGAATATGCAACCATCAAATAACCATCACGTCCAGCTAAAGTCTCCCATTCACAGTCAATTGCCCGACCAAGCCATGTATTAGCAGTTGCTGTTAGCTCATTAAACGACCCCCAAGCTGATCCATCCCAGAGAATAACTTGAGCATCACTGGCACTATCAATCATACATAAAGCCACTTGATCACTGCCCTCATCAGCTTTCAAAACTCCTGTTTCATAATCAGCATCATGAGGTACATTCAAAACAGTAGACCACTCATCGCCATCCCAAGTTGTATATACAAACTCGTTGTCATTTCCATCTGCTGTCACGACCAATGCCTGATCTCCAGACTCTTCATAAACAACAGTCGAGTTAAGTGCGTGCCAGTTATTAGTGTTACCAGAAGGAGCTACTCCAACCAGAACTGCATCGCCCCAACTTGTACCATTCCAAACCAACGCTTCGAAATTACCAGTCACTCCTCTTTGTACTAAAATAATTTCATTTGAAGTTGGATCAGCTGCTAATCTAATATGCTGACACTGATCACTAGCTGTAACATTAATGGTATCAACACTACTCCAACTTGAACCGTCCCAATATGCGTACACTGGATCTGCTCCACCAGAACAGGTGACCACCATGGCGTTTCCTGATAATGATTCATAAGCAACATCAATTCCACGAATTGATGTTGAGGCCGAAGTAGTTGTTAATTCCAGAATATTACCCCAAGAAGAAGTAGTAGCATTGTATATCTGAGCATTTACATGACCATCTGTACCCTGAGTAACCAAAGTGTATTCATCTCTGGTAGTAGCCGCTTCGGTCTCAAGCCATTCAATGCTTGAATTAGTATTTAGTGCATCTTGCTCATAACTCCAAATTGTTCCATCCCAAATAGTGTAATGTGGGGTTGATAAAGTACCTTCTGCATAAACAGCTAATATGTCCCTGTTGGCGACCACATCTACTTCAGCACTATCGTTACCAGAACTTCTAGCTGTTACTAAAGTGTTAGATTCAAATTGGCCATCAAGGGTCTGAAACCAGAAAGGCGTACTGGCTCCAGAGTCAACCGTTAGACTTTGTGATGCCGACCAAGAACCCCATTGATCAGAGCCGTCAGTATCTTTTGCTCTAACTCGCCAATAATATGTTGTGTTATCCAATAATGAATCTGCGGACTGTAAAGCAAATCTAATCTGTTCACCTTCAGTAAATGGTGAGGTATCAACTGGTGTATCAAGATTACTAAAACCACTATCTACGCCGGAGGTTCTGGTGGTTGAAGAAGTAAAACTTGAAGAAGTCGAAATCGAAAACTGATATTGAATATCTGAAACTCCGTCAGGATCATCAGTTTGGAATTCAAAGATAGGAGTTGTCGATGCAAAACGTATGTTATCAAAAGGGGTGTCAAAAAAGGTAAAGGTATCAGGTCGTAAATCAAGTTCAGCTTTTTTCCATAACATCAACATCGCTTCAGTAGCATCATCAACTGCGCCAGTATTACCTTCTCGCTCCATATATACTGTTAAAACAGAGTTGGCGCTAACATTTTCAAGTAAATACGTAAACGAAAGAGAACTGTCCTCATGACCTTCAGCGTCTCGCTGGTAACCATGTTTTACCTCAACACCTTCAACTGGTACACCATCAATATAAATCTTAGCAATTGGGTTATTACGAGAATCACCGTTGGTAAAGGCGGCATTAAAAGATATAAAGTAATCGCCGGCTACTAAAATCTCAACTTCATTTGGATTACTAGTGGTTGAATGATCATAAGCAGTAGCGTCGTAAATACTTCTACCTTCCCATTCAATACTTGAAGAAACCGCTGGGTTCCATTCGTCTGAATTAGTTACTAGTTGTGTACCAGTCACCATAATCACGTCACTGGATGGTAATTCTTGAATGTAAATTGAAGCAGATGTTCCCGGAGTAACATAAACTTGACCACTGTCAGCCTCACGTTCAACACTAATGGAAAGTACTTGACTTGTGGTAGTCGATATAATTACCCCTGACCAATGCATAGATGCGTCTCCATCACTGGATTGATCTGGACCACGTAAGTAACCTTGAGAAAATTGTCCACCAGGCACTTCTACTCCATCAAGTAGTACTCGACCTAAAATATTATGTCTTGTGTTAGTTGTTTCTGGAGTGGTAACAGGAATATTGATAGTAACAAAATATTCACCGGGATTAACGATGGTTATATCTTCAGGACTGATAGTATTTGAATGTAAAAAACCACTATCTTGACGTTGCTCAATCCAAACCATTTCGTTAGCAGTGATTTGATTCAAGGTAGTTGTGCCGATTGGCTGAGTAGAGGTTGCCGCAAACACATTTTCACCTGGGGAAATATATTCGGCTAAAAGTTGAGCGGATCCACTTATTTCAGCTGTTATGCCAGTATCAAGAGTGGTTAATAGTTCCACATAAATTTCAACCTCATCGTCTTTCTGCATATCAGGAATAAAGAAATATCCATTACTTGATGATTCAAATTGATTATTTTGACCACGAACATAGCCACTGCGAGCATAACCCGTTTCGTATACTACGCCATTAATTCTAATTTCTGCTCCCCACCTAGCGCGACCAGAGTCTGTATCGGTTCGTAAAAGTGGTAACGAAACAGAAAAAGCGTAGTCACCATCACGTTGGATAAATAATTTTGTTGAATCAGTACTAGTAGAATGATTAAAATAGTAGGAATCAAAAGTACTGGTGGCCCATACCATTGGAGCAACTGTAGTATCGTTTAGTTCAGTACCATTAGTTGTTTGATTTCCATACAAGGTAGCAATAGCACCTAAGGCATCAGAAGCAATTTGCCAACGCCTGATTTCTTTAAAACCATCCATGTTTAGAGGACCAAGTAAGAACATGTAAGGACTTATATCTGGAGCATCAAATTTATAAGATAATTTGAGCTCATCCCCTTCCTCTAAAACAACGTTATGCCAAATAATTTCTGTATGAGATGGATAAGTGGCTAAAGTAGCCTCACCATAATCATCAATTATAAATCCAGCCGGCACTCGTTCGATAATGTCTCCTTCATAAGAACGATTAGCTTTAATGTTTAAAGAAACTCTATACGGAGCTGGCGGATAAATTCGAGTTGGAGCAGTACGTTCAATTTCATAAGGAACAAACTCTCTTACTTCAAATCGATCGCGAGATTTATGAACCACCTTACCAGCTTTATTGAAATGCTGTAATAAAATCTGATAAGTTCCAATCTCATCGGTATCTGCAAAATCAGCAATATAATCTGGTTCGTCAGTAACATTATTATCACCACAATAACCTGACTGCTCAACTGAAATATCGTGAATTTCAGAAGATGGTGTGATTACCTGTAACTGTAAATCAGCATCACAGATGGTATCACCTGAATCTGTCAATGCTGCTAAATGAAAATCAACATCTTCATTCTCTAAATACATACTCTTAGTAGTATTGACAGCCAGTACTCCCCAATAAAACTCGAAGCTATCTACATACAACTCATCGTCTTCATTAATTGAAATTTCTAGTTTGTATTTACCTGGTTGAATTTGTTGCGGATAACGCAAAAACTCAAGAGACCATTCGCCTTTATCACGATAATTAATGTCATAATCCATGGAAATACGTTTTCCAGAAGGGTGTACCAGCTCTACTTTCTGAATTTCAAATTGTCTCTTATTTACAAACCAAGATTCAAAAGTTCTTTCAATCAAACCTTGTTGAGAATTATATTTTAAGTTGAAGAAAGGTAATTCATTAGCAGTAAAATCATCATTAGCAAACCGTAAGTCGTTCAACTTTGGCATATCTAATTCACGTTGATAACCAATTTCATCAGTAGATTCAACATCATACTCTGGTTCAAAAAATCTTCCGGCAAAAGCCTCTAGCCAAACAGCATCTACATAAATATTATGAGCATCTCTTGGGTCACCTTCATATGTTATTCGAATCTCTAAAGATTCTAATTGGCTCATTTGTCTTGGAGTTGGCAAGGAAACTAACTGATAACCATTGTTCATGCTATTTGAAATCTCTTCAGTTGAGTCAAATTCAACAGCGGTAGACCAATTTGCATCTGAACCATATCGATAACTAATTATTATTCTTTGCACACTATCAACCTCCTCATATTTTGGCTGTGCTGCTAAAGATAATCGAAGCTGTAAATCAGTTAATTTATTATTGTTCTCTAAAGTTGGTACTGAAAAATCACTAATTATCAAATGATGTTTCTGACAACCATCTTCTTCTCTACAGGGAGCGCTACTTGAAGCAAAATTTAAATTTGAAAAGATTGAGGAGTTGTCAATAATTTCTTCTTCAACATATTCATCAGTTGAAGTTACTACATCATCAATTACATCATCAATTACATCATCGGTAGTTGTAGAAAATAAAATCTCTTCATCAAAATTAATATCTTGTTCTGATTCAATATCATTATTACTATCAATTTCAGATTCTTCATATTCATTTTCTTCTGCTACAGCAGACGTGGTATCAAAAGAAGATGTTGAAACTTGAGTTTCCTGTTCAACAATCTCCTCTTCAATCAAAGGTTCAATGATCTCTTCATTATTATTACCCTCTTCACTTTCTGAGGTAAGGGCTTCTGACACGTCAGTGGTAACAGGCACTGTAGTTGCTTGTTGCATGAAAGCAAATGTACCAATGATGTATTTAAACGGCGAAATTTTGTATGCTGGAACTGAAAAAGATATTGGTTCTTCTGATGCCTCATTTTCAGAATCCACATCTTCAATCTCGTCATCTAAAACTTCTTCTAAATTTTCTTCAACTTCACCTACTGAATCTTCTGTCTCTGGTTGTATTTCTGGTTCACTGTCAGTCACTTCTGTTTGTTCAACTTCGGTTTCAGTTTCTATTGTCTCTTCAATAATTTCAGCGTCTCTTTCATCTTCGGAAACATCATTTTCTGATTCAGATTCATTGTTAGAAGAAACACCGCTACTCTGATCATCTATGTCAAAATTATCTTCATCTAAAGAATTAAAGGACTCCTGCTCAAAAAGTGCAGTCATTTGTAATCTAGCGCTGTTCTTGTTGGAAAAGTCATCGTATAAAGAATCTTCAGAAACATCATTCACCAAGACTTCATTAACATTAGACCAGCTAGTTGAGGTAGCGAAAGAAGGAACGATCAATAGTTTATCTTCGATATATTCAGTCCGATCAATTACCGCCGCAAACACAAAAGACGTACCGACTATAAACAAAGCCGATAGACCTCCAAACTTTAAAACTAGATTGTTTTTATAACAATTTCTTATCACACTAATTAACAAGCAGGTAGAATTTCTGCTCATTATAAATTATACCGCGCATGATACTAGCATTGCGCGGTATAAATATAATTTATGGGGATTTAATCGATAATTTACTTTAAGATTGACTTTACATCATTAATTTCCTTTTCAATCAAGGTCTCAGAAACTTCCAGTGCTTGATTCAATCCTTCAACAGCTTCTTTTTCTTTTTTAGATAATCTCTTTCGTTTAGTAATGGTGTTAATTTGGTCGTAAATTTCATCACGTAAGGCTGAAAAAATCTTTTCCATTTGGTCTTGAACTTCGCGAGTTTCTCGACGTAATTTTTCTTCTTTTTCACGATGCTTCTTACGCTCAAACCAGATATAGATGCCCTGCAACAAAACAACAACAAAGAGGAATAAGAATAGCAGATTCGTACCGGTAAACAGTGACCAGAATGACCACTTCTCTTCTTCTTCAACTGGCGGTGTCCAACCAGCCATGATAAGCACCGCTACTGATGACTCAATGGTATTACCAGCCATGTCGTATGCAACTACTTTGACTGTGTATGTACCGTCAATCAAATCGCTAAGTAGGTAACCAACTCTAGCTTCATCAGGTGTTATTTCAAACGGTTCACGATCTGCTACGAACATTACATACTTAGCAATTCCTGAAGTTTTATCTGTAGCCTCAAAAGTTAACCGAGGAAATGCATTGGTCTTATTAGCGGCTACAACATTAATTGGGAATTTTTCAGGCGGTGTAGTATCGATCATTACCTTGCGATTCAATACAGTTCCCCATCCAACTTGATTTTTGAATTTAATACTTAAATATTGAATACCGTCTTTTACGTTCTCTGAAGAGAGTACAAATTCTTCAATTGGCGGATCATAAATCGCATCTTCGTTTTCCTCTGGCTGATTTTCTGATGAAGTAGCCACTTCAACTGCTACAACATTTACGTCAAACGGTAATGTCCAAGTAAATATTCCATCAGTTACGTTATACCAAATTTCGGGATCGAGAAAAGCTTGTGATCCAACTTCTGGCGCTCGTGGTGGATCACCAAAAGCAATAGTGGCATCATTATCTTCAGGTTTTGAAGTTGTCGGTTCTGGTTGACTTACTGGTTCCGGCTCAGGTTCTGGAACTGCAGCACCAGACACAGTATAGGTAGCATTAATTTTGTTATCCAATACATTAGTGCCCAAACCATCAGCTGCTAAAACTGAAGCAGTATTGAAAGAAACGGTGCCTTGTCCGGCTGAAAGTGTTCTGAAAGTTACACTTAATAAATTTGAATTTGCCGAAAATGGAGTTGGACTACCACCACCAAAAGTTATTGTACCAGCCGAATTAGAAAAGGTAGGTTCAGTAGTCCATAGAGAAAATGCCGACCCAGTTTTAGAAACACTAACCACTTGTAAAACTGTCGAATCAAAACCAATAGTAGCTTCTACTGCGTTTATGCTATCGCCAGCTGGAAGAGCTTTAATGGTTGCAGTAAAAGTTTGTCCTACTGAGTACGAACCAGAACTAGGAGTAATAGAAACATCAGCCGCGCTTGCATAGTTGATAAATACAAAAAACAACAGACAAACAACTAGCCCTACTTTAGCCATATACTGTCTAAGGATCAAAATGAACAGGATACCTCTCTTATCTCTATATTATGACACACGTTTTCGACGCGCATCTCGAGTTATCTTCAGTTTTACTTTTTCTTTTTC
>JAGQLZ010000030.1:2226-4359 GCA_020428895.1 Candidatus Kaiserbacteria bacterium | reverse complement strand
GCGTGCTGATATCGACTTTGCTCGTGTTCGCGCCAACCTACCATACGGTGTGATTGGTATTAAGGTTTGGATCTACCGCGGAGACGTCTTTACCGACCGAAAGGCTGGACAAGCCGCTTCAACCACTCGCGAGGAATCAGCCCGTCCTACGCGATCTGGTAACTCACGTGGTCGTCGTGACGCATAATTCTACTTTCTATTTTCTACTAACTAATTTCTAAATCATGTTGTTTCCTAAGAAAGTAAAACACCGAAAGTGGCAGGTTGGCCGCAAAAGTGAGGTTAAGAGAATGTCTCCTGATACTCGTGGCGTAACGGTTGCGTTTGGTTCCTATGGTCTTAAAGCTATTACCGACTCTCGAGTAACTAGTAATCAAATTGAAGCTGCTCGTCGAGTAATCTCAAGAACTTTAGGTAAAACTGGAAAAACTTGGATTCGTATTTTCCCTGACAAACCTATTACCAAGAAGGCGGCAGAAGTGCCGATGGGTAAGGGTAAAGGAGATCCAAGCCACTTCGTATTTGAGGTACGCCCTGGTCGAATTCTTTTTGAAATTGACGGTGTATCAGAAGAAATTGCCCGCGAAGCATTGCGTAAAGCAACTGCTAAGCTTCCATTAAAAGCTAAATTCGTGCGTCGAAATGAAACAAGAGCGTAGTACGCTTTTGTTTTGAACAAATAAATATCATGACTGACATGAAAGACATTCGAAGCAAATCAGATTCTGAGCTTGTTTCTGTAGTTGAAAAAGCTCGCGAAACGCTTCGCCAAGAACGATTTAAAGAATCACACAGTCGTAAAAAATCAGTAATCGACAATGCCAAGAAAGACATTGCTCGAGCACTTACTGAACAGACTGTGCGACGTACTAAGTCTGAAACTAAATAAGTATGGAAAGTACAGAAAATACTACATCACGCCGCCGCACCCTTAGTGGTACAGTTGTGTCAACAAAAATGAAAGACACTGCCACAGTTGCGGTTGAGCGATATGTAAAACATCCAAAGTACAAGAAGTACCAGCGCCGCACGAAAAAGTATTTAGTGCATGATGCTGGCAACACTGTAAAAGAAGGACAAAAGGTCGACATTAGAGAAATCCGACCGATTTCAAAGCGAAAGCATTTTGAAATCGTTAACCCAACCAAATAGCTTATGGTGCAACCACAGTCAATCGTAAAAATCACCGACAACTCAGGCGCCAAAATTGGTCGCGTGTTCAAGGTCCTAGGAGGATCAAAGAAGCGTTACGCTGAGCTAGGGGAAATGGTCGTGTTATCTGTTCAAGTAGCAGAACCACGCAAGCTGGTGAAGAAAAAAGATGTTGTTTACGGCATTGTCGTACGACAAAAGAAAGCTTATCGTCGTAAAGATGGTTCTTACGTATCATTTGATGATAACGCTGTTGTATTGGTCGACAAAGAAAAGAAAGAGCCAAAAGCAAACCGTGTATTCGGTCCAATCCCACGGGAAATTGCAGAGGCTGGTTACCAGAAAATTGTGTCATTGGCACCTGAAGTTGTCTAACGCTTATGAAAATCAAAAAAGGAGACACTGTAATAGTGATCGCTGGTAAAGATAAAGGTAAGACTGGTAAGGTAGAACAAACTCTTCCGGAGACTTCACAAGTTGTTGTTGAAGGAGTGAACGTAGCTACGATTCACAAAAAGAATCGTCGAATGCGATCACAAGGTCAAATCATTAAGAAAGACCAACCAGTTCACGTATCAAACGTGGCATTAGTAGAAGGCGGCAAACCAGTTCGAGTTGGTTACACTTTCGAAGGAGAGGGTGACAACAAGAAAAAGATTCGCGTAGCTCGCCCGAGCGGTAAAAAAATCTAGAGCTTATGGAAAATATACAAACAAAACTAAGTTCAGCATTTGATGCTCTTAAAGGTAGCTTCTCATACGTTAATGTAAATCAGTCACCTAAAATTGAAAAGGTAGTGGTGTCTGTAGGTACCGGAAAAGAGCAAGATAAACAAAAGATTGCTTTGATTCAGGATCGTCTAGCACGAATCACTGGTCAAAAACCTTCTCCACGTCCAGCTAAGAAATCAATTGCTTCATTCAAGCTACGAGAAGGAGATATTATCGGCTATCAAGTTACCTTACGAGGTGCTCGAATGCG
>JAGQLZ010000030.1:0-2102 GCA_020428895.1 Candidatus Kaiserbacteria bacterium | reverse complement strand
CCAGAAACAGCTGATGAAGAACTGAAAGATGTATTTGGTTTAGCTATCACAATTGTGACAACTGCTAAATCAAAAGAAGAAGCTGAAGCGCTACTTCGACACATCAATCTACCATTGAAGAAAGTTGAAGCTGAGACTACTGCATAGTTATATAAAAACTAAGTAGTAGAAACACAAAAAACCGGCACTTAAGTGCCGGTTTTTTGTGTTTAAATTGACAGAGTAAATAATTTCTATAGTCTAACGAAAGAACTAAATCTGGGAAGATGAGATGAATGGCATGCGCATAGCTTCTACTCTAGATACAAAAGGTCTCGAGGACAGATGTGTAGTTGATGATTTAATGAGATATTTGGAAGTCAATATAGATCCAAAATTAGTGGCGGTTCTTCGCAAACAGATAAGTCTTTTGGTAGATGAACTTGAAGATCTTAGAGATATGGCTAATGGTGTCGATGAGTTAACTAGTAGTCTTAATGATAAGTTTGAACAGATTTGTAATGGAGAAGCAAATTTGAAAGATAAAAAAGAAGAGATTGAAGCAGATTTTGAAAGAATCAAAGAGCTTGTAAAAGAGCCAGCTGAAAAATCATAAAAATTCTCTTTCCTGAGTAGTCGGGTGAGGGTGAAACTGAGGGCGTGTGAGCGAAAGCGAGCACGCCTTTTTCCTTGTTTTTTCTTTATTTTCTGGTATTCTTGGCCCACTGCACTAGAGTAATGACTCTGGAGTGGAACCCAATGAAATACAAGAGTCTAACTTTTGTTAGCGAGTGACGCTCGCATTTCACCGGGGGATTTATCAGGGAGCACGTCACGAATTCTACGTGATACGGCTCCAATCAAGAAACTGTCTAAAATCTCATCGAGGTCCAAAGTGACCAAAAATATCGATGAAAAACAAGCTGGAACGCGAGACGTATCGAGATACGATTCGCGTGAAGCGAAGTTTTGCAATCATATTTTTGGTCACGACTACCCGAAATAATATTTTTATATGTTTTGTGGTGAGTTTTAGATAGTTTCGGTAATAACAAATACAAAGGTAATGGCTCGAAAGTCTATTATTGCTCGCGCTAAGCGTGAGCCGAAGTTTAAGAGTCGTGTTGTGCGACGATGTGAGCGCTGTGGGCGTAAGCATGGTTATATGCGCGATTTCGATTTGTGTCGAATCTGTTTTCGTGAAGCGGCACATGAAGGACATATACCAGGTATTAAGAAATCATCATGGTAAACGATACAGTAGGAGACTTCATCATCCGTCTTAAGAATGCGGGTATGGTCGGAAATGCGACTGTATCAGCTCCTTATTCAAAGCTTCGACAAGCAATTGCAGAGAAGCTAAAAGAGGCGGGATATGTATCTTCAGTAAACGTAGCTGAAGATGGAAAGTTCAAAAAACTAGAAGTTGGATTACGTTACGATAAAGGTGCACACGCTATTTCAGGTGTGAAACGAATATCAAAACCAGGTCGACGTTTATACAGCAAGGTGACCGAAATTCACCCAGTAAAATTTGGTAAAGGGAATATGATCTTATCTACACCAGCTGGTATCTTGACTGATGCTGAAGCTCGAGAGAAACGTGTAGGTGGTGAACAACTCTTTATTATTTGGTAAGCGTATGAGTCGATTAGGAAAACAACCAGTCACAATTCCATCAGGTGTAACCGTTACACTTGAGGCAGGTGAACTGAAGGTAGCTGGCCCAAAAGGAACACTACAAAAACCATTCAATGAAAAGCATGTTACTTGCAAGATTGAAGACGGAGTCGTTACGATGACACCAAATGAAACTGATGCTGCTAAAGCATTATGGGGAACTTACGCATCACATTTACGTAATATGATCCAAGGTGTAACTGATGGTTATGCTAAAGTTCTAGAAATCGAAGGAGTGGGATATCGCGCTGAGATGAAGGGTAATAACCTTGTTCTTAACGTGGGATTCTCACATCCAGTAGAAATTGAAGTACCAAATGGACTTACTGCAACAGTTGAAAAAAATGCGATTACCATCGCCGGTTTTGACAAAGAAGCAGTTGGTCAATTTTCTGCCAATGTTCGCAAGGTTAAGAAGCCAGAACCATACAAAGGTAAAGGTA
>JAGQLZ010000029.1 GCA_020428895.1 Candidatus Kaiserbacteria bacterium | reverse complement strand
AATTGATTAAGCTGAAATACTTAAAGCAAAAGACCGCCTTTAAGCGGTCTTTTGTTTTAAGTATTTCAGCTTAATCAATTTAAATTACTTTAACTTTGATCTTCGCAAAAACGCTGGAACTGCCCCCCAGTCATCCTCGTCGTCTTCGTCAATCGGGTCAACTGGTTTAGGGTCTCGTTTTGGAATTTCACGTTTGTTTGAATCAGATGTTGAATTTGAATCAGATGAAAACTGCTCATCTTTAGGTTTTGGACTACTAAGTGAGTTAAATATGCGACCTTTACTGACTGCTTTCTCTTCTTCAACTACAGGCTCTTCCTCAACTTTAGTTGGTGGAGCGATTGGTGCTCGACGAGTAAAAGTATTTTCGTGCACACTTTCTTCTGGAAAACCAGTAGCAATAACAGTTACTTTAATTTCATTTTTCTTTAGTTTTTCGTCACGTACCGCACCAAAGATAACTTTAGCGTGTGGATCAATTGACTCAGTAATTACTCGAGCGGCATCTTGAATTTCAAGCATCCCTAAATCTTCACCACCAGCGATAGCAAATAGCACACCTTTAGCTCCAGTTATAGAAACTTCAAGTAGGGGAGAATTAATAGCCATCTGAGCTGCTTCTTCAGCCCGCTTTTCGCCAGCTGAAATACCAACACCCATCAAAGCTGATCCAGCGTTCTCCATAACACCGCGAATATCTGCAAAGTCTACGTTAATGATACCAGGCATTGTAATTAGGTCAGAGATACCTTCAACGGCCTGCTTTAGCACATTGTCACACTGTTCAAACGCATTCTTAACTGTTGTTTCCTTGTCAACGATAGCTAGAAGACGATCGTTTGGAATAGTAATAAGGGCGTCAACTTCTTGTTTTAGTTCTTCGATACCTGATAGGGCCATCCGCATACGCTCCTGTCCTTCAAACAAAAATGGTTTAGTTACCACACCAACCGTTAGAGCCCCAGCATCACGAGCAATCTTAGCAATTACAGGAGCAGCACCAGTTCCAGTTCCACCTCCCATACCACCAGTAATAAAGACCATGTCAGATCCTTTGATGGCATTAGCAATTTCTTCGCGAGTTTCTTCAGCGGCACGACGACCCATGTCAGGATTACCACCAGCTCCCAGTCCTCGAGTTAGGTTTTTACCAATATGAATTTTTTTCTTAGCTAACGAATGGTGCAAGTCCTGAGCATCACTGTTAACAGCAATAAACTCAACACCTTTTACTTTAGCGGAAACCATGTGGTTAACTGCGTTACCACCAGAGCCACCGGCACCGACTACTCGAATACGAGCAAATGATTCTACGTCTGTCTTGATCTGTTCCATAATTATAATTTAATACTACCTCGATGACGTTGCCCACCCCTGAACCGCGTCATGTCTAAGTAGCATAATAATACACGGGCTAAATTCATCTGTCACCATATTGACATAATTATGAATCGTGTGATTGACGGACCTACTTATAAGTGTTTTTCAAAAATAATATTTTGGTTTCTTGAAGTATCGTTTATTAAAAATATATCCTTAAATATAAGGGTATATTATCTTATGGGAGAAATTGACTTAACCAAGTTAATAAAGATTGCTTGGTTTGTTTAGTCATACCAATCTGAGTTGAATCATAGTCACTACTAGATCCCCACATACATAAACCGTATGCTACGGCCCAAGAAGCGTCACGAACCTTAGTGTTTTTACCGACATCGAGTTTAGCAATTCGTGAAGGAAGGCGAAGTGAAGCTTTGGCTAAATCTTGAATGGTAGCAATACTCGATCCTCCACCGGTTAGAATAATCCCAGCTGGCAACATGCCATCTTTTTTAATTTTCTTTAGCTGTACATCAATTAATTCAAAAATATCAGTCAATCTGGCTGCAATTATTTCGTCCAATTTTTTCTTTGGATAGTTGGTGCCAAATGCTGAACCACGCTTTATTTTTTCTGCTTCCTCAAGTGGTATTTTCATTCCCAGAGCAATGTCATTTGTAATGTCGTTAGATCCAATTGGGAATATTTTTAGTGATATAGGAATACTATCTTCAAATACCACCATCGAGACTGTTTCGGCTCCGATATTAGCCAAGACACAACCAGCACGTTTTTGAGCCTTATTAAGCATCACAAAACTGGCAGCGATAGGTGAAGCCATTACATCTTCAACATAGACACCAGTACCTTCAATCGCTGAAATAAGGTCATTTAGATGTTGCTCAAAAGTGGTTATAAAAAGGGTTTCAACTTCTAGTTTAGTACCATGCATGCCGTGCGGTTTGCCAAGTACTGGTTCGCCATCAATGGAGAAGCGTAAAGGGATAGCATGAATAACTTTTCGGTTAGGAATTTGTTCAGAGATACGATCTTCACTATCTTGCATTGCTTTTTCAACATCAACGGCAGTAATCTCAGAATCAGCACGTGAGGTAATAATTTCTCCACGTGATACTAATTCATCAATACCAACGCTACCGATGGAAACGTAAGCTCGTTTTATAGGCACACCGGCTGATTTTTCAGCTTGAATGATAGCACTATGGACACTCCTAGCTACGTCACTTTCATTAATGATGTAACCATTTCGTAGACCACGACTTTCAGCAAAACCAGTTCCAATAATCTGAGGTAGTGAGCGATCCTTTTTATTTTTAGGAATACGAACAACCGCTACCTTAACTTGGTAGGTTCCGACATCGATTCCTGCAATAATTTGATCTGCCATATTAATTTACTGGTTGCTCACTAAACGATTTTAAATTTCTTAACAAAAGTGCGTTCCAATCTTTCCATTGTATCGCCATGCGGGTAGCCTTTCAAATGCAAACAACCGTGGATAAACAAAAAAGCTACGTAACCTTCTTTGGTGAGATTGTACTCATGAGCTTCTTTAAAGGCTACGGATGGGCAAATAAATATTTCTCCGACCATATCATCGAGTGGGAAAGATAGTACGTTAGGAGTATAAGTTTTGTTTCGGTATTGTTTATTTAAATTTTTAGCACGATCAGTGCCAACAAAAGTTAAAGTGAGATTATATTGTTTACCTAAAATCGCTTCCTTAATTTTTTGGTAAGGATGATTTGGATAGGACTTTATGGTGCTACATTCAGTGTAGGAAATATTGTTTCTTTTCGGCATACTAGGTAATGTATTGTATCATGCAACAAAAAACACCATTGTGAACAATGGTGTTTTTTGTTGCAAATCTTCATTTTTTCTTAACGTCGGCGACCGCGGAATTCTTGAATTTTGCCTAACTTTACTAAAGTTTCGTATTTTTCTTTTTTATCAAGCTTTTTTAAACGAGCTTGCTTTTGTACGTTTCGACTTTTGATACGTGAAAAATAACGATTGCCTCGCATACGCGGAATGATACCTGAACCCTGAACACGCTTGGTAAAACGTCGGATTACGTTGGCACTGCTTTCCTGATTATTCTTTTCTACTTGAACATTAATAGCCATAGATGCGCAAGAGAATATCATTTACCCGTCAAAAAAGCAAGCCTGTTTGGAGTCAGTTTAAGCTTTTACAGCAGCGGAACGTTTTAATCTCCTTACTACTTGGTCAATTGGTATATGTTCTTGATTTCGAGCATGCATGTCTCGCAGAATCACGGTATCTTCAACAAATTCTTTCTGTCCGATGATGATAGTATGTTTGACTCCAGACGCTTCAGCAGTTCGTAATTGGTCTGATAGAGAGTCATTAGCAAGGTCTTGTAAAACAGATATGTTAGCTTTGCGTAAGGTATCAATTAGCATTAGACTGCGTACCTTTGGTCCAAAACCAAGTTGTACTACGTAAGTAGATGGATTGTCGAGTTTAATTCGAGGTGATCTTTGTGGAGCCTTGCTGTTTTTTAGAACCACTACTGCTCCAGCTGCGTTAGTTTTAAGGTCAGTTTTGCTCTTAATAAAGTGGTCATAGCGTCCACCACGAACAGTAATTGGAGCTTCGTCTTCTGGATAAGAGTCTTCAGGTAATTCAACTGAGAACATAGCTTCACTGTAACAATCTTGATGACCTATCATTTTTGGATCAATTTCGTAGCTAGTGTCACTCATATCAAGATATTCAATAATTTCTCGGAAATGCTTGCGACTTTGATCGCTTAAGTATTCCATTGGATTAGGACTCTTGTAACCTAATTCATGTTCTTTTTCTAGCAAATGCAATAAAGAATTAATCGGATGTTCTTTCATGAGCTCACGAGCGGTAGGTGGCATCAGGTCTAATCTTTTCTTTAGATAGTTGGTTAACTCTCTAGTGTAACGAGTAGAAGAGTCTCTGTCACCAAGAGAATTAATTCGGATGAAATTTTTGTGGTATCCAAGATCGTCCATTAGTGCCTTAATTGTGTGAATGAGAATTGCTTCACTAATACTTTTTTCAACATTAAAAATATGAAAACTGAAAGCTGATTCACCAGTACGAGGTACTTGTTCATGAGTATAAAAAAGTACTGGTCCTTTTAAGCCGTGCAATTTAGCTTCACAAAAAGCGGTAGCGCCTCCGGTGAGTAGACCAAAAAGAGAGTCAGTTTTCCGGTCGTTTGCTGAAGAATTATCTTTTAGATTACGTTCACAATTTCGACAAGCTTTATCTTTTTTAAGAGTGTCAATTGATCTAAAACCAAAGTATTCAGCGGTTTGTGATGCTGTCTTTAGAAAGTCCGTTGAGGTTAAATTGCTCATATTAATATTATGATGAAGAACTAGTAACGTTTGTGTATTCAGATGCACCCGGTAAATAATCCAGTGTTTGTAATGGATATAGTCGGAGGATGGCGCGACCAATAATTCTGTCTTCCATTAAAACTCCCCATGCACGTGAGTCAGAACTGTGGTTGCGATTGTCTCCCATTACAAAGTATTCACGTTCGCCCAGTTCTTTTTTTTCGTCTGGGCTATTGGTCATTGGAGTAATATATGGCTCATCTAGGACCATACCGTCTGGGTTTTTCTCATTATATATAGTAATGGTATCGTCTTTTATAATAATTTCGTCACCAGGAAGTCCAATAATTCTTTTAATAAAGAATTTTGATGGGTCAATTGGGTAACGGAAAATAACCACATCACCACGTTTAGGTTCGTTAAAGCGATAACTAACTTGGTCAACTATTAAATATTCACCATTTTGAAAAGTTTCAACCATTGATTCGCCAGATACAATAAATGGTTGAGCAATAAACATTCGAATCGGGATGACAATAATAAGAGCGATGATGGAAAAACGAACAATTTCAATTAAGGCATTTTCTTTTTCCTCAAGAGGTTGTTCCTCAAGTGTGTTGTTGCTTTCTTCGGACAAATTTTTTCTCTTGTTGAACATCTGCATAGCTCTAAATTTACCTCATTATAATTTAAATCGAGAGTGAAAACAAATTTACTAAAATTAGCACGCAAACCTTCGGTTTGCGTGCTAATTTTTTAAATTTATTTAAAGCTTTCGTGTACAATACATTCATGTACTACTTAGTAGGTTTAGGGAATCCAGGTGAGAAATATTCTGACACTCGACACAATGTCGGTTGGTTTTTTGTTGAGGCTTTGATAGAGAAAGTTGGTTTACCTAGTTTGGTAAATTCCAGTAAATACTCCGGACGAATCAATGAAGGAATGTTGGCGGGAGAGGAGCTAACTTGTTTATTACCAGATACATATATGAACAAGAGTGGTAGCGCGGTTGCTAAGTTGGTACTACGAGAAGAGGTCGGCAATTTGGTGGTAGTTTATGACGATGTTGCATTACCGGTTGGAGAGGTGAAAATTTCTGTAGGAAAGGGAAGTGGGGGACATAACGGCATTCAATCCATCATTGACGCTCTTGGTAGTAAGGATTTTATAAGAGTGCGAGTTGGGATTGCACCGGTTAGTTTTTGGACAGGTAAAACAATACGTCCTAAAGGTGAGAAAATGTCACGCCACGTGCTTGGTAAATTTGGTAAAAAAGAACAGAAACAGATAGCTGATTTAGCAGATCAATTTACAAAAATAATGACATCAATAGTGACTGAAGGAGTGGAGGTGACTATGAATAAGTTTAACGGAATATAATTTTTATAATATCGCTTAGTATATTTTTCACACGCTTGAATGGTTATCGGTTTTTTGTATTAATTTACA
>JAGQLZ010000028.1 GCA_020428895.1 Candidatus Kaiserbacteria bacterium | reverse complement strand
TTTTTGTTTTATTTTTTCTGTGTATAAACAGTATGTTTCTTAGCGATCGGGTTGAATTTTTTGGTTTCGTACTTTTTACCTGGGTCCTTTTTGTTTTTGTTATTAAAACGAGTGTAATACACATGACCCTTACCAACGCCGTTTTCGTCGCCTTTTGAGACCATTCTGATCAATAAATCCTGTGACATAGTGGTGGGATTCTAGCAGACAAATCGTTGATAGTCAACGAATTTTTTGGCTGTATTTGGTTGGTTAAGTAACAATATTAAAATTGGTAATGTTATAGTGTTTGTTGTTTTTTAAATTCTTAAAAAGAGGTATGACAAAAATTGAATCAAAATTTAAAGATACGCTAGATTTACCACGTTTTAATCTTAAAGATCGTCAGCTGTATGACTTAGAAATGTTGATGGTTGGTGGTTTTGCACCACTGACTGGATTTATGAATGAAGCCGACTACAAACAAGTAGTGAATGAAATGCGGTTAGAAAGTGGATCAGTTTTTCCAATTCCGGTGGTGTTAGACGTACCAGATAGTTTTCCTCATAAAGTTGGCGATGAGGTTATGTTGTGTGATCCTTACGGTAATCCAATGGCTATCATTAAGATAGAAAGTCGTTTTCAGCCAGACAAAGAAGTGGAGGTTAAAAAAGTTTACGGTACTGATGACATGACTCACCCCGGTGTACGTTATGTTATGAACCAAATGCATGATACCTATATAGGTGGCAAGGTAACTAATTTACAATTACCGGAGCGTCATGATTTTAAAAATGTACGTTACACACCAACTGAACTTAAGGCTCTCTTTAAAGAAAAAGGTTGGAACGAAGTAGTCGCTTTTCAAACTCGTAACCCAATGCACCGAGTACATTTTGAGTTGGTTAAACGAGCACATGAACAAACTGGTTTACCAGTATTAGTTCATCCTGTAGTTGGAATGACTCGTGAGGGTGATATAGATTACATTACCCGAGTTCATACTTATCGAGTAGTTTGTGAAGCATACGGAAAAGATTTTACTCAGCTAGCGCTTTTGCCACTAGCTATGCGTATGGCCGGACCACGCGAAGCTCTATGGCACATGATAGTGAGAAAGAATTACGGTGTAACTCATTTTATAGTTGGTCGTGATCATGCTGGTCCAGGCAAAGATAGTAAAGGGGAGTCATTTTATAGTCCGTACGAAGCTCGTGATTTGGCCGAAAAATATGCAGAAGAGGTTGGTATTAAGATTGTTCCAAGCGCTGAGTTAGCTTACGTTAAAGAACGTCAAGCCTATGTCAGTATGGAAGAACTAAAAGACGGGGAAGTGACTGAAAGTATTTCAGGGACTGAGTTCCGTCGTCGACTGTTTGCTGGTGAAGACATTCCTGAGTGGTTTTCATTTCCGGAAAGTATTGCTGAGCTTCGAGTGGGAGTAGATAAACAAAAACGGAGAGGCATCACATTATTTTTTACTGGTCTATCGGGAGCAGGTAAGTCAGCTATTGCTACCATCGTAGCGACTAAGCTTTTAGAGATTCAAAATCGGGAAGTAACTTTTCTTGATGGTGATGTCATTCGTAATCATTTAACCAGTGAACTGGGATTTTCTAAAGAACATCGTGATTTAAACGTGCAAAGAGTTGGTTATGTAGCTAGTGAGATTACTAAACATGGCGGTATAGCTATTTGTTCATTGATTGCTCCGTACGCCCAAGCGAGAAACAAAGCACGCGAGTTGGTAGAATCACACGGTACGTTCGTTGAAGTATTTGTGTCTACACCACTGGAGATATGTGAACAACGTGATGTAAAAGGTTTGTATGAAAAAGCTCGTAAGGGAATCATTAAACAATTTACTGGTATCAGCGATCCTTATGAAGAACCAAAAACTCCAGAAATTATTTTAGAAGCTGGTGGTGGAACACCAGAAATTCATGCTGATAGAGTAATAGAAATTTTGATTGAGAAAGGTTTAATTAAGAAAAAGTTTTAGCAACACTTTATATAAATTGTTGGTTACAAAAGATATGAAAGAAAAAATTGGTTTTATTGGACAAGGTTTC
>JAGQLZ010000027.1 GCA_020428895.1 Candidatus Kaiserbacteria bacterium | reverse complement strand
TTTTGTAGGTGGAGCATTAGCTAATGATTTGTTTAAAGCTAAAAATTATAATGTTGGCAAATCTTTACTGTCAGATGTAGAGTTTGACACTTCATTTTTAGAAAATCCAAAGATCCTAATACCGATTGATGTTGAAACGGAAGGTCCAAATGGTCGGCGAGTTTGTTCACCAAGTGAAGTAACAGATGACGAAGTGATTTATGACGCTGGCCCAGCAACCGTTGCTATGTTGTCAGAATATATAAAAGAAGCTAAAACCATTTTATGGAATGGTCCTTTTGGAAATTTTGAAAAAGATTTTGCAAAAGCCACTGAAGGAATAGCAAAATTAGTGTCAGAATCAACTGCTCATTCAGTGGTAGGGGGAGGCGATACTGTAGCTTCGATTAGTCAGCTAGGTCTGATAGATAAATTTGATTTTGTTTCTACTGGTGGTGGAGCGATGCTGACATACTTAGAGCATGGCACGACTCCAGCTCTAAAAGCTTTGGAATAAAAATTATGAAGGAGTTAACCTTATGTTTTCTTAAGACCAAGAATCAAATTTGTTTGGGGTACAAGAAACGAGGTTTTGGTTGCGATAAGTGGAATGGTTTTGGTGGTAAACTTGATGATGGAGAATCAATCCTTGAAGCAACAATCCGTGAGTTAAAGGAAGAGGTCGAAGTTTTAGCTAATCAAAGTGACTTTAAAAAAGTAGCTGAATTTTCATTCATTTACGAAGATACGGGCGAAATGTTGGTTCACGTATTTTTTATAGATAAGTGGAATGGCGAACCACAAGAGACAGAAGAGATGCGACCAGCTTGGTTTGATTTATCAAAAATTCCTTATCAAAAGATGTGGGAAGATGATCAACATTGGTTACCTAGAGTGCTTAATGGAGAGAAGTTAACTGGCACAGTTTGGTTCAATAAAGACGGTCATACTATAAAAGATATGGTGTGGCACGAAGTAAAAGATTTTAATTAGTCTGATTCTAAAGCCACTTGAATTTGAGTAGCAATAGTTTGAAATTCTTCTTTAGTACACTCAACGTGTTTAGGAGTTTTAAATGATTCATCTCCTTCAAACCGTGGCACAATATGAATATGTGCGTGAGGTACTTCCTGACCAGCCGCTTCGCCATTGTTCATAATAAGATTTATGCCGTCTGCTCCCGTAGCTTCTTTGATGGCCGTACCTAACTTAGCAGCAACGATAGCCATCTTGCCAAAGATTTTTTCTTTAGCATCAAAAATATTAACAAAAGCCTTTTTTGGTATTACTAAAGTATGTCCTTTGTTGACTGGATTAATATCTAAAAAGGCTAAAATATCATCATCTTCGTAAACAATGTCAGCTGGGATTTCCCGCTCAATTATTTTGGTGAATATAGTATCCATACTTATTACAACAATTAATACTCAACATGTTAACATAACAAAATATCATTATGACTCAGTTTAAGGTTGCAACACTGGCCTCGGACGTTCCGCAGTCGCTTTCACATTATTCCAAAAGGTTACAACAGCTTTTAATGGTGAGAGGTATTACTGACGCTGATTTGGTACAGCAATTTTTAAATCCAGATTATGAAACTCAGACTCATGACCCGTTTTTACTTAATGACATGAAGGTGGCGGTAGAGCGAATTCTGAAGGCTGTAAAAAATAATGAAAAAATTGGAATTTTTAGTGACTATGATTGTGATGGTATTCCGGGTGCAGTAATTTTGTTTGATTTTTTTACTGCCATAGGCCATGCTAACTTTATAAACTATATTCCACATCGTCACTATGACGGTTTCGGATTGAGTGTTAGTGCGGTAAAGGAATTAGCTAAAAAAGAAGTTAATTTAATTATTACTATTGATTGTGGGACAGTAGATTTTGAAGCGGTTGAGGAAGCCAATAAACTTGGGATTGATGTAATTATTACCGATCATCATGAACCAAAAGAAAAGCTACCCCAAGCAGTAGCGGTAGTTAATCCTAAAATTGGTAATACTTACCCTTTTGATGGATTATGTGGCGCCGCCGTAGTTTTTAAATTAACCCAAGCGCTTATTGAAAAAGGTGGATTTGATATAAGTGAAGGACAGGAGAAGTGGTGGCTTGATATGGTAGGTATTGCCACGATTGCAGACATGGTGCCGCTATTAGACGAAAATCGTACACTCGCTCATTATGGTTTGACAGTACTTAAGAAGACTCGCAGGCCAGGTCTTCAAAAATTGTTTTATAAGCAGAAGATACAACCACAGTATTTATCAGAAGATGATATTGGTTTTACCATTGGTCCTCGTATTAATGCTGCTTCAAGAATGGATACTCCTGAAGATGCCTTTAGATTACTAACTACTAAAGATGAAAGTGAAGCTGGTCAGACGCTGGAACATTTAGAACATTTAAATAACGAACGTAAGGCTGCGGTTGGTGTAATGACAAAAGAACTTCATAAGCGAATGAAAGACATGGACGTACCGGATGTGATTGTTACTGGCGATTCGTCATGGCGACCGTCATTGGTTGGGTTAGCCGCCAATAAGTTAGCTGAAGAGTATGATCGACCAGTGTTCCTATGGGGCCGTGATGGAAACGGTGTACATAAAGGTTCATGCCGATCTAATGGGAAAGTTAGTTTAATTAATATTATGGAAGCTACCAAAGATGTGTTTATAGAATTTGGTGGACACCACGCATCTGGAGGTTTTTCGGTAATTGATGAAGAAATTTTTTCATTATCTGATAAGTTAGTGTCGGCATATCAGGAACTTGGTGAAGCGGCTTTAGTGGTGGAGCCGATACAAGTTGATTTAGAGCTTAGTATAGAAGAAATAGATCGTGAATTGTTGACTGCCCAAAAACAAATTTCTCCGTTTGGTACAGATAACCCAAAACCCGTTTATTTGATAAATAATATTTTACCCAAAGAGGTAGTTTTATTCGGAAAAACTAAAGAACATACCAAAATAACTTTTGATACTAATGGTCTTGTTAATGAAGCAATTGCTTTCTTTAAATTACCAAGTGACTGGAGTAAAGAGCCAAAATTAGGACAAAAACTATCATTACTCTGTCATCTAGAAGAATCATATTTTATGGGCCGACTCCAGACTCGTCTGCGGATTATTGATGTTGTTTGATATACTGCACTTATGGAAAAAATAATTTGTTATACCGATGGAGGATCAAGAGGTAATCCGGGACCAGCGGCTATTGGCGTGTTTGTCACAAATGAAGCTGGTGACAAAATTGCCGAAGTGTCAGAGACAATCGGAAATAGCACTAATAATATTGCCGAATATATGGCTGTAGCACGATGTTTAAATGGTCTTAAGAAAAAGTATGGCAAAGCAACTAGAGATATGGAATTTGAAATTCGTATGGATAGCGAACTAGTAAAAAAACAACTAAACGCTGAATATCAAATCAAAGATATCGGTCTAATTCCTTATTTTATAGAGATTCATAATCTACGGGTAGCTAGTTTTCCTAATCTTACTTTGACTCATGT
Organism: Candidatus Kaiserbacteria bacterium; assembly: GCA_020428895.1. Taxonomy (GTDB): domain Bacteria; phylum Patescibacteriota; class Minisyncoccia; order Phycocordibacterales; family UBA918; genus OLB19. The sequence goes on along the minus strand of JAGQLZ010000027.1, from coordinate 5,186 downwards.
AAGACGTGAGAAAAATAAAGAAGCTGATCGACTAGTGAATGAAGCTCTAGATGGTGAGTAATAAATCTTGATATTTTCTTAAAGACTGTTAAGCTTCTTTCCTGTGTCACATACAAAATCTAAGGGAGATTTGTGAATGAAAACAACAACAAATGAGTATTTGGTGAGGCGGTGTCAAAAAGAGCATGCCAAACTGGATGAGGAGATTCGCAGACTTATGGAAATCGCTGCCTTCGACTCACTTCAGGTGGCAGCACTCAAAAGGCAGAAGCTTCAGCTCAAAGAAAGAATTTCTCGTTTAAAAAATAAATCTGATGATGATCATGAGCCGAGTGGCTCGGTTTGTAATGAATCGGTTTATGACTGATTGGAAATTTTCAGGTGACAATATTGGCGGTAGCAAAATGCTATCGCCATTTCTTTTGGTAAACTGCAAGATATGTATCAAAAGCAGTTTATTTACGCAGTCACCATTTCTTTTGCTTTTGGAGTGGGACTAAGTTCAATTTTTGATATTAGTTTATTTATTACCACTTGGTTGGTTTTAATAGGAGTCGGATTATTTTTAATAAACAAAAAAACTGATAGTGATTACTCAAATAGTCTAAAAATATTTTGTGCTGGTTTGCTTTTTTGTGCACTAGGGATGAGTCGGATGTATCTTGAGAAAGAATCGTACTTACCAGACCCGTATGATAATTTACTGGAAACTGAAGTAACTATTGAAGGAGTCATAGTCGTTGAACCGGATGTGCGGGAAAGTACTACACATCTAACGATAGAAACCGAAGCGATTAAAATATTAGCTATTGTAGAGCGTTACTCTCAAGTTGAGTATGGAGATTTGGTGCAAGTGACAGGAACTCTTAAAAAACCAACTAGTTTTGCCACCGATTACGATCGGATTTTTTTGTATCCAGAGTACTTAAGAGCCAGAGGGATAGACCACACGATGTCATTTTCAGAAGTTAAAGTTTTGGAAAGCGGTCATGGTAATTATTTTATGACCAAGTTATATGAATTTAAAAAAAGTTTTATGGATGTGACAGAAGGTCTGTATCAAGAACCATACGCTGGTCTTGGTGAAGGATTATTATTAGGAGTTAAACAGGCACTAGGCGATGAACTTGAGCAAGATTTTCGTCGGGCTGGGATTATTCATATCGTTGTTCTTTCTGGCTACAATATCATGTTGGTAGTGCTATTTGTGATGTACGTACTGTCATTTTTATTACCATTTAGAATGAGAATGGTGGTGGGTATTATGTCGATAATTTCGTTCGCACTTTTAGTTGGTCTGTCAGCTACAGTAGTGCGAGCCAGCTTGATGGCGTCGCTATTGTTGTTATCAAAACTTTTAGATCGTCAGTATTTGGTAATGCGAGCATTGTTTTTAGCAGGTTTTATTATGTTGATGATAAATCCGTATCTTCTTTTGTATGATGTTGGTTTCCAACTTTCCTTTTTGGCTACGTTAGGACTTTTGCTATGTTCAGAACGTATTGGTGAATGGCTTTCGTCGGTACCAACCTGGTTAGGAATAAGAGAATTTCTAGTAGCCACGTTAGTGACTCAAGTATTTGTAGCTCCGTTAATTTTGTATCAAATCGGTGAGTTATCATTGGTAGCAGTAATAGTAAACGTGCTGGTGTTACCGATGGTGCCAGTAGCTATGTTGTTGGTATTTATTTCTGGGTTAGTGGGGATGATTTCAGTTCCACTAGCTTTACCATTTGTATTTTTGGGGCATTACTCACTTTTATATATCGTAACAATTAGTCAGTGGTTCGCCGCTTCACCGTTTGCTTCAGTAATTGCTCCAGTTTTTTCAATATGGTGGCTTATTATATTGTACGGAATTATTGGGGTAGTGGTTTTGAAAATATTAAAAATCGAATCAGGCAAACAGGCTTTGGCTGGCTGGACAATTGTTGAAGAAGAAACGATAGTGGCGGACGAATCACGAAGTGATTCGTCCGCCACTAATACCCCAGTCTTCTTCCGGTAGCAAATTTACATTAAACGTCCAGCCACTACTTCCCAGTTTAGGTTTTTGAAGAATGCGTCAACGTAGTTACTTTTATCTGCTGGTAAATAATCTCGCATATATGAATGTTCCCACATATCTAAGGCCAGTATAATATCAAGGTCTGTTAGCTGTCCGAGTTGTTGTTCATCAACCCAAGTTTGTATAAGTTGATCAGTATGAGGGTCATGATACAACATAACCCACCCTACTCCACGAGTCATGGATATTGTTTTAAATCGTTCTAGCCAAGTTTCATAGTTTCCCCACTGAAATTCAATTTTTTCTTTAAGTGTGCCGTCTGGTAAATCCTTAGCACCACCTTCAAATTGTGAAAAGTAATATTCGTGGTTTCGCATTCCACAAAACTCAAAACCTAAGCGTCTTTGTATCTCAGAAATAGCGTAACCGTTACTGTCTGGGTCATTTTCAAACGCAATAATTTTGTCACGAATAAGGTTAACGTGTTTTACGTATCCTTGATAAAGGCCAATGTGCGAGTCGATGGTCTCTTTAGAGATGCCATCAAGTTCTGGAATATCAAAAGTTAATGGTTCGTATTTCATAAAATATAAAGACTAACAAACAATAGTAACTTCATTATACAGCGTTGATCGTTAGCAACAAATTTTATTAGCTTATAATGCAGTTAATGGAAGATAAGATTGTGCGAGTCCGGATTTGGGTGGTTCTAGTTTTGTTGCTGGCGGGGTTGGTGGTGTGGATTCCGGAAATTGGCAAAGCCAATTTCCGGAATCCACAGGCAAATCTTGAGGTACACTTTTTTGATGTTGGCCAAGGAGATGCAATATTTATAAAAACACCAGATGGTATTCAGGTTTTGATAGATGGTGGTCCAGATAGTTCAGTTTTACGTGAGTTAGGATCCCAGATGAAAGTATTTGATAGAAATATAGATTTAGTAATTGCCACACATTCAGATAAAGATCATATCGGAGGCTTGATAGACGTACTTAATCGCTACGATGTAAAAAATATTTTACTAACTGAAAATAAGAATGCTACAGAAGCTAGCGATATCTTTAGTAAAAATACAAAAGCAGAAAATGCTTCAATAATTTTGGCTAGACGAGGGCAAGTTTTTCAATTAGGAGCGTCAACTACTCTAGAGATTCTTTCCCCAGCCGGTCCAACTGACGGCTGGGAAAGTAACAATGCTTCAATAATTGTTCAGTTACGCTATGGAGACATCGAGTTTATGTTGACCGGTGACGCGCCGTATGAGATTGAGGATTATTTAGTGAGTATTTATGGAGACCAACTTGAAAGTGAAGTATTAAAGTTAGGTCATCATGGTTCCAAAACCTCAACTAGTGAAATATTTTTAGAAGTTGTTGATCCAGAGTACGCAGTTGTTTCGTCTGGTAAGGATAATCGTTATGGTCACCCAAATAAAGACGTGATTGGCAGAACTATTATTTCTGGAGCAAAAATTTATTCAACTATTGAAGCTGGAACAATTAGTTTTGTAAGCGATGGTAGGGAGGTGTGGTTGAAATAAAAACAGCCGGTCGCCATTAAAGAGCGACCGGCTGTTTTTATACTTACTAAATAAGTTTTGCTTCTTTTAGAGTTTTGTATGCACCGTTCTTAGCAATAGTTCGTAGAGCTTTAGTAGAAATGTTTACCGTTACGTGTTTATCCAATTCAGGAACATAAATACGCTTCTTTTGGAGATTTGGCTGACGACGAGTCTTACCACACGGGTTGAACTGTGTCGCACGGGTACGGTTACTATAGCGGCCTCCGATTTGAGTTTTCTTGCCGGTGATGTCACATTGCTTTGCCATAAATAATATAATTTAGTGCGCGTATCGTAACATATAAGTTATATTCTGCAAGCGTTAAGCTAACTAGATATTCATATAATACTCATGTTATGCTGTTTCAATATGGAATCAGCAGATATTATTTTGATTATCGCTTTAGTATTTTCGGTCGTTCTTCATGAAATGGCCCACGGATACGCAGCCAATTGGTTGGGTGACCCGACGGCTCGCTTAGCTGGCCGACTTTCCGCCAACCCAGTTGTACATATTGATCCTCTAATGTCTGTCATTCTACCAGCCTTCCTGATTTTGAGCGGTTCACCGATTCTTTTTGGAGCAGCTAAGCCAGTTCCGTACAATCCATATAATCTTAGTAACCAAAAATGGGGAGAGGCGATAGTAGCAGTTGCCGGTCCGGTTATGAACTTAGCGATAGCGTTTATTTTTGCAATGCTTATCAATTTTCATATGATGTTAGGTCTATCTGCCATGTTTGTACAAGTAGCTTTTTCAATCGTGATGCTAAATATTTTCTTAGCTTTGTTTAATTTAATTCCGATTCCGCCACTTGATGGTTCTAAAATCCTGCCTCGTCTCTTACCATATAACCTATCCATGAAATACGAAAATTTGCGAGTCAATATGGAGCGAAATCTAGCAGTTTCTTTTTTTGTAGTGATTTTGGTGTTTGTTTTCTTTCTAGGTGGTCCACTTTATGAAACAACTCGTTGGTTGGCTGATCTAATAATATTTATTTAATACTTGCTAAATAATACAAGTATAGTATTGTATTCGGGCTATTAATTATGGCAACAATAAATCAATTAACAAAAAAGCGACGCCGTGATAAGGCTACTAAGTCTAAGACCGGTGCGCTACAAGCAGGCTTTAATTCGATCAAGAATCAGCCTAACAAGTACAACTCTCCGTATAAGCGTGGTGTATGTACTCGTGTAACCACGAAAACACCTCGTAAGCCGAACTCAGCGATTCGAAAAATTGCTCGTGTTCGTCTAAGTAACGGACAGGAAATTACTGCTTATATTCCAGGTATGGGTCACACCCTGCAAGAGCACTCAGTGGTCTTGGTGCGTGGTGGACGTGTAAAGGATATTGGTGTTCAGTACACTGTAGTACGTGGTAAGTACGATGCAACTGGAGTGGATGCCCGCCGCCGCGGACGTTCTCGCTATGGTGCTAAGCGGCCAAAAGCTTCTTAAGATCGAATAAAGTCAATTTAGGAAGGAGCGATACTCCCGTTGATTATAAATAGTTTATATTCGCTACAGATAACGATTGGTGATTCTAAGGAATAGACCATTATGCGAAGAATGAAAGAATGATTTTTTGTCATACTCTCACTTCGTTAC
>JAGQLZ010000026.1:2264-2489 GCA_020428895.1 Candidatus Kaiserbacteria bacterium | reverse complement strand
TCCCATGACTTTGTTCTAGAAGTTTTATAAACAAACTCTTGCCAAAACGCAATATTTTAGGTAATCTAGCGGGGCTTCTATTGTATATATCGTCTATGGAGCGGTAATTACAAAACTTATTAATGTTAACCAAATTGAGGGTAGTGAAAAATTAGATTATCTGTTCCAGTAATTTGCTCTAGGTATTGAGCAAATTAGGAACTAAATTCAGAATAATCGCTGCGC
>JAGQLZ010000026.1:0-2192 GCA_020428895.1 Candidatus Kaiserbacteria bacterium | reverse complement strand
AGGCTACTCCAGCTCCACCACTTGGTCCGGTATTAGGACAGGCTGGTATTAACATCGGTGAGTTCGTAAACCAATTTAACGAACAGACTCGTGAACGAATGGGTGATGTTGTACCAGTCGAAATTAGTGTTTATGACGACCGAAGCTTTGACTATATTGTTAAAACTTCACCAGCCTCAAGACTAATTCTTAAGAAAATTGGAAAAGATAAAGGTTCAGGTAAGAACTTAGTATCACGAGCTGGTGAGATCACTAAAGCTCAGATTCGAGAAATTTCTGAAGAAAAGATGCCCGATTTAAATGCTTCTTCTCTAGAGCAAGCAGATAAGATCATTGAAGGGACTTGTCGAAGCATGGGGGTAAAGGTGATTGATTAATGAGCCTTTACCAACCTTTTGAGATATTTTGTGACTGAAAAGAGTAAAAATATTCATAAGGTGTACCGCTTCTGTAAGAAGTAAAGGTGATTGATTGATGAGTATTTAAAAAACGCGAATCTTTAAAGATTCGCGTTTTTTTGTAAGAAATGGCCAGTTAATTCGTCTTACTGATTGGAATCTGTACAATACGGTCGGTTCGGAAAGTTCAAGGAGGTAATACTATGAACACCCAAACAGCCAAGATTCGCCTGGCGATCACTCTAGTTGATGTGAAAACCGGACGAATCTTTGTTCTACATATAAACCAGTATGCAATGCAGAGAACCATAACGGGTTCTACTGACGCTTTTGTGCTTGCGCAAAAAACTGAAAAAATTCTACGGTATCTTGTGAAAAATAAGGTAATCAATGACTTTGAACCCCATACTATCAGCAGTTTTGATTTTGAGGGTTCAGATGTTGTGGTTGATGGTATCCAGCGTATTTTTATGGTGGCCATGGTCAATCTCGATCCGGACAAGGTTAGTGGTTCTCGCTATCTATATGAAGCGATGCCGATACTTCGTCCCATCAGCGAGCGTGAGCATCTATACCAACGGTATTTGATTGCGTTGAAGCAAGAGCTGGTTTACAAAGAAGCGGCTTAATCATTAAGAGAAATAGCCGGTAGCGATGGTCGACCCAAATTTGGGTCGACTTTTTTATTTGTGTTCAAAATCTACCCATTGATAATTTATTCCTCCGTGTTTTTGCGGAGGATGTTCTTTAGTTACTGTAAATTCATTTTCAAATTCAGGAAAGTATGAGTCGCCAGTTTTGGTTGGGTCGTCAAAGAAAGTTATATGCAAGCGATCTGTATAAGGAAGGCACATTTTATATAGTTCACTACCACCACCGATATGTATTTCTTCTGGAGATTCTGATTCAGCAATTGAAAAAGCCTCTGCAAGTGAGGTGGCAATTTTAACATCACCGTTTGGATGACTGTAATTAGTATTGCGAGTCATTACAATATTAGTGCGATCTGGTAAAGGTTTGCCAAGAATCTTAATAATTGATTCGAAAGTCTTTCTACCCATAATTACTGGATGACCAATAGTTAATTTTTTAAATCGCTTAAGATCCTCTGGTACATGCCAAAGTAGCTGGTTGTCTTTACCAATTAGACGACTGTGTCTTTCCATCGCTACTACTATCACTATGGGAGCAGAAGGTTTTTTCATACGGCTAGATTATGACACATTCACACAGTTGTGTCTTTTTAACAGGGTCTGCATTATCTTGTATAATGCCTTTACTATTAGTAACTACGGTTTGTCATGTCACATTTTGAAGTAGAAATTAAGAGCTTACTTGGAGAGCTAGAAAAGGCAGAAGACCTGAAACAAAAGATGTGCGCGCTTGATCCTGACTGCGTATGTATAGCTACCAATAAACAGCTCAATCACTATTTCACTGGTGGTGATATTCATAAACTTTATAAAAATACAGAACACTTATTTGATGGTGAACAGCATAAGAAAATTGAAACCATCACTAAGAAAGGTGAAACTTTTTCAGTCCGGACTCGACAGCGGGATGATGAAGTACTGCTGGTGATTAAAGCTTCGATGGACGAGGGGACTAGCGAAAATACAGTTGCTAGGATGGAATTTGAAGAACCAGTTTCCATTAGTTTAGATGAACTAGATCAGTTAGTGTTAGATAGTGGTTACGAGTATCAAGCTAAGTGGTCACGCGACAGAGAGGAGTACAAATATAAAGACACTAATGTTTGTATTGACCGTAATGCCGGTTATGGTTATTTGGTAG
>JAGQLZ010000025.1 GCA_020428895.1 Candidatus Kaiserbacteria bacterium | reverse complement strand
TTGAACCGTGGTTTGTTTTGCCTAAGTCGCTTCGTTTGCGGGAGATTACTTGGGATCGCGAATATTTACTTGGTATGTATCGAGTGGAGCTTAACCTAAATCGTGGTTATGAAGATGTGGTTGATACGGAAGTTATTCGTTTTTGGGTATTACCTTGGAAGTTCTTGGTAGCAATATTTGGTGGTTTATTTATATTGATATTCTNNCATTCTTAATTAGACTATTTTTCAGAACGTTTGAATTTAAAAGAAAAAGTTAATAACTGAAGTATGAGATGGTTGTTCTTCCACATAAAAAATACCCTCATACAGTCAGTTATTGGGACTTTACTGATTGCCTCTTTAATTTCTGTTAGCTACGCTCAGGTACGTAGTAGTGGTAATTATCAAATTCAGAGTGACTCGATTAACTTTGGTGGCGGTTTATCTAATTCAGCGTCATACGAACTAGAGTCAACCGGCGGAGAGATTGCTACTGGACCTTCCGATAGCAACTCTTATAGTTTAAGAGCTGGTTATCAGCAGATGCAAGAGGTCTATCTAAGTATGACTGCGCCGTCTAATGTTTTTATGACTCCAGATATTGGTGGTTTGGTTGGCGGTGAATCAAATGGTTCGACTAGTGTCAACGTGATGACCGACAGTCCGTCTGGTTACAGTCTGACAATTGTAGCTGAAAATAATCCAGCTATGCAAAAAGGAGTTGATACAATTGCCGATTACTCGCCGGTGGCGGCTGATCCAGATACTTGGTTTGCAACTGGCGCAACTGAAGCACATTTTGGTTTTTCACCTTATGGTCCAGATACCGTAACTCGTTTTTTAGAGGATAGTGGTTCTTGTAATCAAGTAGCTGGTAGTGCCAGCACTACCGCCTGTTGGGATGGTTTGTCTACTAGTGAAGCTATGATTGCCACAGATACTAACGCCAATCATCCTACTGGGGCCACCACCACGGTATACTTTAAGGTAGGTGTAGGAGGGTCAGTTGGTCTTACTGCCGGCTACTATTACGCGACCACTACTTTGACTGCACTGCCGTTATGATGCGACTTTGTGCGTTAATATTGATATGTATTTTAGCAACTCCGCTAAGTAGTCAGGCAGCGTCTGCTTCCAGTGATTATTTAATACGCTTATTCGCCGGTGAAGATAATACGCCACCAACCACTCCACAATTTATTAGTGTGACTCCGATAGCTACTGACCAGATTGATTTAGTGTGGTCAGCTTCGACTGATAATATTTTAATGGGGGGTTATCAGGTTTTTCGTGATGCTGTACATATAGCTACCACTACACTTACTAGCTATAGTGATTCCGGTTTAACTGCGAGCACCACTTACACTTATGAGGTTAGAGCGTTTGACTCGCTTTTTAATTATTCAACTACGTCAAATCCGGTAGCTACCACTACGTTAGCTTTGCCACCTGAACCAGTAGAAGCCACTAGTACTGACAGTAACAACAGCCGTTCTGCTTCTGGAGTAGTTATTTTACAAGACTTCAATCTTAAAGTTACTACTGACGGAGCCACTTTAGATTGGAGTACTAATCGACAGTCTCGGTACACTTTAAGATGGGGTAGAACTGATAAATACGATGATGGGTACGTGGCCAGTGATATATATCGGTTTGACCATAAAACTTTTATTTCTGGACTAGAACCAGCAACAAGATATGAGTATGAACTGATTGGCTATACGCCTGCAGGTATACCACAGGTTTTGAAAAAGAGTTTTTTTGTCACCGATTCACTGGTTGACGTGGATGCACCAGCAAACGTTTTTGGTCTTACTGCTTGGCAAGAGGGTAAAGACGTAATTTTGGAGTGGACTAACCCGTCTGACGATGACTTTGCCAACGTTCGGGTTGTTCGTAGTCACTTATTTTATCCGTACGATATAAAAAATGGCGCTTTAGTTTATCAGGGACAAGGTAGTACCATTTTGGATAAAGACGCTTTTCTTAATCACGACATTCTTTACTACACAGTTTTTTCCTTAGATGAAAATGGGAACATCTCCTCTGGAGCGATTGTGTCGATTACGAAAAATGGAATGAAACCATCAATTAATTATATTCCTTATGAGACAGATGCTTCTGGAATTATTGGCGGTGATTTATTGCAGATTGAAATTCCTGAACCGTTCGGTGATCTAACACCAGAGATTATCGAAGTCCGACAAGAAGAAAATTATCAGACTTTTGCTAATCAGATTAGTTTAATAAAAAATACGTCTTTTGTTGTATCGGTTCCGTACGAGGCAGTTGTCGAACATTTAAAGTCAATTATTATCAATATTCAACCGGTTGGTTCATACGCACACAAGAGTGCTTATCTGCTTAAAATCAACAAAGACAAAACTGCTTATGAAGCCAGAGTTGAATATAATCCAGCGGTAATTTCTGGTTTAGCTGAGGTGGCAGTGTACGATTATGAAATTAGCATGGTTGGACGAGTTACTCAGAAGTTTATATACGACCAAGAAAGAGAAAAGTTTGAATATGATGATGTCGTTTTTCCAGACAAAATTGTTAGCACTTATTATAAGTTTTGGTGGTTAGGTTTATTATTACTATTTTTAGGTATATGGCTACTGGTAATACTTTGGCGGCGGCGAAAAGAAGAGGATCGTGAGGATAAGCAATCTAAATAATATGCTATGATTGTTATAGTAATAGCAGTTTTAATAATAGTATTTAGTTATTTTTTATGGCACGAGTAGCAATTAATGGGTTTGGGAGAATTGGTAGAACCTTTTTTCGTTTAGCTTTTGATAACCCAGACATAGAGATTGTAGCAATTAATGATTTAGGTGATCTCTCCAATTTAGCGTACTTATTAACTTACGATACAGTCTTTGGTCGCAGTGGCTACCAGATTGAAGTAAAAGAAAAAAGTTTAATTGTAAACGGTAAAGAGATTGCTTTTATTCAAGAGCGAGACCCTAAAGCTTTACCATGGGCAGAACACAAAATTGACATCGTTTTAGAAGCTACTGGTTTTTTTGCGAGCTACGAAAAATCAAAGATGCATTTAGAAGCTGGTGCTAAGCGAGTGGTAGTGTCAGCTCCTGTTAAAGATGAAGCGGCCGCAGCTGGGGTCACTGGGGAAACTGTTTTAATGGGAGTTAATGATGATAAATTAGGAGCATGCCAAATTACTTCAAACGCATCATGTACCACCAATGCCGTAAGTCCAGTAATTGCCATTCTAAAAGAAAAAATTGGTATTGAGAAAGCTCTTCTAAATACTGTTCATGCTTATACCGCTACTCAAGCTATCGTGGATGGTCCAGACAAAGATTTTAGAAAGGGTAGAGCGGCCGCTCAAAACATAATCCCGACTTCAACTGGAGCGGCAGTAGCTACTACCAAAGCGCATACTGAGCTTAGTGGTAAGTTTGACGGCATTGCCATACGAGTACCAGTACCGGTTGGATCAATTGCTGACGTTACTTTTATTGCTTCAAAAGATACGACTGTAGAAGAAGTTAATAAAGCTTTAATTGACGCTGCAAAAGAAGAACGGTGGTCAAATTTATTTGCAGTAACTGATGAACCAATTGTTTCTTCAGATATTATTGGCGCACGATTTGCTTCAATTGCTGATTTATCTTTCACTAGAGTAGTTGGCGGAAACTTAGTTAAAGTTTTAGCTTGGTACGATAACGAAACCAGCTACACTCACTCATTGGTAGAACATGTCGCAGCGGCTGCCAAAGCCAAATCATAAAAATATGAAAAACTTTACCATCCATCTTGCCACTGATCACGCTGGATTTGATCATAAAGAGGGTGTTAAGAAATGGTTAAAAGAAGAAGGTTTTACTGTGGTTGATCATGGTGCAAATCAAGTGGATCCGCTAGATGACTTTCCTGATTTTATATCCTTAGCGGCAACAGCAGTGTCAGCTAAGCCAACTGATCGGGCAATAATTTTTGGTGGTTCAGGACAAGGTGAGGCTATGGTAGCAAATCGGTTTATGAATGTTCGGGCAACCGTGTATTACGGTGGTGAAGAATCTATTCCAGCCTTAGGTAGAGAACATAATGATTCAAATGTTCTTTCAATTGGAGCCAGATTTGTCTCACTTGATGAAGCCAAAAAAGTTATTTGGCAGTGGTTACATACTGAAGTCTTAACTGACGATAAGTACACTAGACGCAATCAAAAGATTGAAGCTATTACTAGAGAACTTCGTTGTCATGCAAAATAAAGATATTATTCCAGCTATCATTCCAACTTCGGAAGATGATCTTAAAGAGACGATTGCTAGGTTATCTTTTTTGCACGAAATTCAAATTGATGTGGTTGATGGGCAGTTTGTACCTTTTACTTCTTGGCCGTATGAGCCAGTAGGTGATCCATCCTTTATGAAGCCTTACACTGAAACATTTACCGTTGAAATTGACTTAATGGTTAACGATCCAACGGAAGCAGCTCTTTCGTGGCGTCAGGCGGGGGCTGAAATGTTTGTTTTTCATATTGAGACTATTAGCTTACCGGAGCTAAAAGAATTTACTCAAAGATTTGATGGAACGATTGGAATTTCAGCCAATAACGACACTCCACTTGATGATTTATTAGCTTACGCTGAAGTTGCTGATTATTATCAATTGATGGGTATCAGAAAGATTGGTTCACAAGGTCAGCCTTTTGATGAAGAAGTTTTGAATCGTATAGCTGCCATTAAAGAGGTAGATTCTGAAGCATTTATTAGTATTGATGGCAGTGTAAATCTAGATACAATAAAACGACTAAAAGACGCCGGAGCTGATAGATTTGTATCTGGTTCAGCAATCCTTAAAGCAGAGACTCCAGAAATTGGATATTATTCGTTATTAAAAGCTTTATAAATATTAACAACTATAGATCAGTCTTAATTTATAGTTTGGTATACTGTTTGTGTTCATGCACTATTTAACTACACAAGATGTTACTCGTTTGGAATTAAAAGCCAATGAGATTCGGCAAAGTATTATTGAAATGTTGGCTGAAGCTAAAAGTGGTCACACAGCTGGACCACTCGATATGGCCGACATATTTACATTGCTTTATTTTGGAGTAATGCAACATGATCCCAATAATCCTGATTGGGAAGATCGTGATCGACTAATTCTTTCTAATGGACACATTTGTCCAGTACTATACGCCACTTTAGCTCACGCTGGATATTTTCCTATAGAAGAATTGATGACTCTTCGTAAGTTTGGTTCTAGATTGCAGGGTCATCCGCATCGTACGGTTTTGCCTGGTATAGAAACTAGTTCTGGTCCGCTCGGTTCAGGCCTGTCCCAAGCTATTGGTATGGCTATTGCTGATAGAATGGATAATCCATACACCTCTAAGTTTATATATTGTCTCACTGGTGATGGTGAATTAAATGAGGGTCAGATTTGGGAAGCTATGCTATTGGCTGGAAAAGAGAGGCTTCATAATTTGATTATGATCGTTGATCGCAATGGGATTCAGATTGATGGGTACACTAAAGATGTAATGCCACTAGAATCTCTCAAAGATAAATTTGAAGCCTTTAATTTTGATGTTCAAGAAGTTGATGGTCACAACATACGAGCAGTTAATGATGCCATCGGAAAAGCTCAAGCAGTTTATAGTCAACCGTCTGTTATTATTGCGCATACGATTCCGTCGCGCGGGGTTGATGTGTTTGAAAGGGATTTCAGATGGCACGGTAATCCTCCAGGTAAAGGCCCAGAAGATCGGGTAGCAAAAGATAAACAAGAGGAGGTTGCTTTAGAGAAGCTAAGAACATTAGCCGGTCTAATTCGCAAAGAAGACGCGTCATAATTTTTTACTATGTTTGCATCACATCTATCACCAAAATTATTTACTGATGAAGTAGAATCAAGTCCAAGTCGTAACGGTTACGGTACCGGTCTTTTAGAAGCTGGAAAGCGCAATCCGCAAGTGGTGGCGTTGGCGGCTGATTTAACTGAGTCTACTCGAACTCACCTTTTTGCTGAAGAATTTCCTGAGCGGTTTGTACAAGTCGGAATTGCTGAGCAAAATCTTGCTTCGGTTGCTTCCGGTATGGCGGCGATGGGTAAAATTCCTTTTATTGCATCGTACGCTATGTTTTCACCTGGCCGAAGTTGGGAACAGGTACGTACCACTATTGCTTATAATGAATCTAATGTGAAAATTATTGGCGCCCACGCAGGTGTATCGGTTGGTCCGGATGGAGCTACTCATCAGGCGGTTGAAGATATGGCAATTATGAGAGTCATACCAAATATGGTGGTAATTGCTCCAGCTGATGAACATGAAGCTAGAAAAGCAACACTTGCCGCTGCAAAATATGAGGGGCCGGTTTATATTCGTCTTGGACGCAGTGCTACACCAGTAGTGACTACTGAAGATTCACCGTTTGTGATTGGAAAAGCCGAATTATTCGCAACGGCTGATTCTGAATCAGATAAAAAAGTCGGAATTATTACTACTGGAACTTTAGCTTATAACTCCTTGATGGCCGTTAAGGATCTTGAAGAGTCTGGTATTTCTGCATCAGTGTTACATGTACCAACAGTTAAACCGCTCGATAAAGAGGCAATTTTGCAGTTAGCAAAAGATCATCATGCTTTGGTAACGGTCGAAGAACATCAAGTGGCTGGCGGACTTGGTTCAGCGGTGTCAGAATATTTAAGTGAAGAACATCCGATTAAGATAATTAAAGTTGGTGTGCACGATGTTTTTGGCGAATCAGGTGAACCTGAAGAATTGATTAAACACTTTGGTATGGATACCCCAGCGATTGTAGATGCGGCTAGAAGATCATTGATGTAATTATGATAAACAAAAAGTCGGGTTTGCCTTTAGGCAAACCCGACTTTTTGTTTGAGCGACAGACTACAATTGTTTAGCAACGTAGAAGTCTGGAGCAAAAAGCGTTAAAGAAAACTCTCCCTGCGGAGAGTTTTCTAGCTTTTTGAAGCGGAAACATATTTCAATTTAATTTCTTAAAAATTGAAATAGTTGAGCTCGGGGAGGAAGTTCTTAACAAACGTAGTGAGTTTAGAAACTTGACCCTAGCGACAGACTACAATTGTTTAGCAACGTAGAAGTCTGGAGCGTCCTCCAAGAATTTATTAATTTGATCTAGAGTAAGCAGGCCTTCTTGTGCACCAATGTGCTGGACCACGTTCATAGAGTTTACTGGACCCATCGCCAAGGCTTCAGCAGGTGTTTTACCCATAGCAATAGCGGCCGTAAATGTTGATGAAAATGAATCTCCAGCACCAGTACGATCGACTGGTGGAGCTGGATCTGGATACATTGGCATGTGCCAAGCAGTATCATTCTCGTCTACTACATAAGCACCTTGTGGCCCATCGGTAATAACTGGCATCTTTGGCCCAAGTTCACGAAATTGTCTAATCAAAGTCGGTACATCTTGTTCGTCAGTAGCTAATATTTGCTGTGCTTCTTCTTTGTTACAGAAGAATATTTCAGTAACTTCGTATAGTTCTTTGAGCTTTTCACTACCAAGACGAATTTGGAAAGTGCCTGGTTGGAATACTAATTTAGTTTCCGGATTCTGTTTTACATAGTCAGCTATTTCAAAATGAAATGGTAGACCATGTTCCCCAATTGAAGAAAAGTAAATAAATCGTGGCGGCATTGCGAAATCTGGCAACGCATATGGGAATTGTTCGTGTTTGATTAAAATGGTTCGTTCGGGACCGTGACGTAGCACATAATGGTAGTTGGTTTTTTTGCCTTCATGTAATTTAACAAACTCAGTATGGATTCCCTCATTACGAAGTTTTTCTAGACAGTCCTTTCCGTTTCGATCTTGACCAAGGTTAGTTACTAAAGCGGTTTCAAGACCAATTCGTTGGGCTGATACAGAAGCGTTTGGTGAGTTACCGACGGCATTTACAACAGTCACATCTAGATATGGTAATTTACTACCAAAATCCATCATCAAGGTTTTTTTGCCTGAATCGACATCTTCAAGCACTCTTGAATCATCTCGTGATAATTCTATAAATGCGTCAACAACTATGTCGCCAATAGCGACAAAATCATATTGCTGTGACATATGTATGAAGTATATCAATGATTTTTTAAATATACGTAGTTGACTATTGATAACTAAACACGTTGAAGTTTTATTTAGCTGTGGTATGGTTATTCAACTTATATTTAGGAACAAAGAAATATTATTGATATGACAATGACACTAACAGTTGAAAAACGCACAGATGAAACGCCAGATGTTTCTGACTTGCGTAAAGAAGGAAAAATCCCAGCCAGCGTATACGGTCCAAAACAGGAAGCTATTTCTTTAGTTTTAGACGGTCGCACTTTTAATAAGATGTTTAAAGAGGCTGGTGAGTCGACTATTATTACTCTTAAGGGTTTATCAGAGCCAATTGAGGTGTTGGTTAAAGACCTAGCTTTTGACGCTGCTAAAGGTGGAGTTATTCATGTAGATTTTTACGCTATTGAGCGTGGTAAAGAAATTACCACAACCGTTGCTTTAGAATTTATTGGAGAATCTCCAATTGAGAAAACTGGAGGAGTGATTAATAAGGTGCTACATGAAGTTGAGGTAACTTGTCGTCCAAGTCATTTACCTCCACATATTGATGTTGATGTTTCAGTAATTGAAACTACTGAAGACAAAATTACAGTTGGTGACATGAAGGTTCCAGAAGGTGTAGTGATTAATCTTGATCCTGAAGAGGCAGTAGTAGTGGCAAGTGAGGCTAAAGAGGAAGTTGAAGAAGTTACTGAAACTGTAGATATGGATGCGATTGAAGTAGAGGAGAAAGGAAAATCAGAAGAGGGTGAAGGAGAGGAAGTAAAAGATGAAAAATCAGCTGAGTAAGTTGATTATAGAAAATTAACAAATAGCGCAAACGTTCACGTTTGCGCTATTTGTTTTACTCTAACTCAACATATTTGTTATACTACTGGCATGAAGTCTTACTTGTTTGGGTTTTTAATAGTTGCCGTTTTGTTGGTGTCTGTACCGTTTGTACAGGCTGAAACTGATGAAGAACGCAAAACTAGATTAGAAAATGAATTACAACAAGTGGAGAGACAAATTCTCACGCAGCGACGTTTAGTGGAAGATAAACAATTAGAAAGACAATCATTGGAGCGTGACTTAGATATTATTGACGCAGAAATTTCTCAAGCTCAGTTAGGTATTCAAGCTAGGTCAGTAGCTATATCACAACTTACTTCACAAATTGGTGATAAAGAAGCGGTCTTAATTATTCTTCAAGACAAGCTAGAAAAACAAAAACAATCATTAGCAGATTTGATACGAAAAATATCTGTTTCTGATGACATCTCCTTGATTGAGTTAATGCTTGGTAGTAAAAAGTTCTCAGAATTTTTTACTGAAGTATCTAGCTTAGAATCGATCAAAGAGTCTTTAAGTGAGTCGCTAGATATCTTAAATGAGATTAAGCGAAATACCCAAAATCAACGAGACGATTTGGTATCAAAGCAAGAGAACGAAGCGGAGCTTAAACGTATTCAAGAAATTGAAAAACGGGAAATTGAAAAGAAAGAAGCTGCAAAACAAAATATTCTAAAAGTAACTAAAGGTCAGGAAGAAGCCTATCAAGAGCTATTAGAGTCCCAACAAAAAACTGCCGCTCAGTTGCGAGCACAATTATTCGAATTGCTTGGTGGTGGTGGGGCGATTCCTTTTCCTGATGCGGTAGCTTTGGCTAGGGTGGCGAGCGGAAAAACTGGTGTGCCAACAGCACTCATCTTGGCTATCTTGGAACAAGAATCGGCTTACGGTAGTAACTTAGGTTCTTGTACGATGGGTGATGTAGCGTCTGGTAAAGATATTATGCATCCAGACCGTGATAAACCAGTTTTCTTAGCGATTGCAAATACTTTAGGTTTTAATGCTGCTACCCAACAGGTATCTTGTCCATTACGACGGTCTGATGGTAGTCGAATTGGTTGGGGAGGAGCGATGGGTCCTTCACAGTTTATTCCAAGTACTTGGGCAATTTATGGTGGTTTTTCTAATACGGGTAATGGTTGGGAATATAGTCGTTATCAAGATGCTATCCGATCACTACTTGGTTTGTCTGTCCCAAGTAATCCATTTAATAACCAAGACGCTTTTGTGGCGACCGCGTTATTGCTTCGTGATAATGGTGCCAATGGTAATTATTCAGCAGATCGTATGGCAGCGCTTCGGTATTATGCTGGTTGGGGTGGCGCTACTAGACCAGAGAACCAATTCTATGGAGACGGAGTAATGAATCGCAAGTCTCGACTTGAACAAGAAATTAAGATTTTGGGAGGTTAAGATATTGCTAAATAAAGCATTTCTGTTATAGTGTGTCGCACATAAAAAGTAGGTGACATTAATTATCCATCGAAATATTTAGTCGCCGAAGTAATAATTATGAAAAAAGATATTCACCCAGATAATTACCGACCGGTAATTTTTAATGACAATGCCAGTGGCGAACGGTTTTTAATCGGTTCAACCATTGAAACTAACGAAACTGATAAGTGGACAGATGGTAAGGAGTACCCTCTAGCAAGCGTAGATGTATCTAGTGCTTCACATCCTTTCTACACTGGACAAGAAAAAGTCATGGACACCGCTGGTCGAGTTGAGCGATTTAAGAATCGTGCAAGTAAGGCAGCCGGAGGAAGAAAGAAGAAGGCATAAATACTTTAGCGAAAAAGTGTACCTATCTGGTGCGCTTTTTTGTATACTTAATTGATTATGGAATTTGAAGACTCAGCGTTAGAAATTTTTCGAGAAGATAATAAAACCCAATTTTTAGCGGGGCAGTTTGATGCGTTAATGCAGGCAAAAGCAGAGTCTGAAGCTATGATGAAAGCTGATCCAGAAATGGCAGAATTAGCGCAAGAGGAAGTTGACTCACTAATGGAGCAACTTGAAGGTCTCTATAAAGAAATGGAAAAAATTATAGAAGCTAATAAAGAAGAGGAAATAAAACCTTACGGAATTGTATTAGAAGTGAGAGCTGGCGCTGGTGGCGATGAAGCAGCTTTATTTGCTGAGCAGTTGGCTCAGATGTATTTGAAGTATGCTGAAAATCACGGCTGGCGTTATACTATTGAGAACGAATCCCGAGCTTCAGTTGGTGGTTACAAAGAGGCCACATTTGAAATATTGCATCCCAATGTTTACAACTCGTTTAAATACGAAACTGGTGTCCATCGTGTTCAGCGTATTCCAGTCACGGAAAAGCAAGGCAGAATCCACACATCAACGGCTTCAGTAGCTGTTTTGCCAATGCGTAAAAAATCAGCCATTGAGATTAACCCTAGTGATATTCAAATGGAATTTTCACGTTCAGGTGGAGCTGGTGGTCAGAATGTTAACAAAGTTGAAACAGCCGTACGTTTGGTCCATACGCCGACTGGTATTGAAGTACGTTCACAGTCCGAACGGTCACAGCTAAAGAATCGTGAAAAAGCAATGAGTATTTTGACTGCTAAATTAGAAGCCTTGCACGAAGAAGAGGAAGCTAAGAAACACGCTAAGGAACGCAAAAACCAAATTGGTACTGGTGACCGATCAGAAAAAATTCGTACATACAACTTTCCACAAAATCGCATCACTGACCATCGTATAAAAGAAAGCTGGCATAATATTGAACAAGTAATGGCAGGACAACTTGATGATATTTTTGATACCTTACACAAAGCGGAAGGAGAGTTGACCGACGAATAATTTTGCGTTGCGATGTGAGCAACGTTATGGTAGTATTGCGGCGCTGTAGAGCGCTTTTTTAATATCTATTATTTTAGAAGATTAAGGCGTATCAACACTCCAAGCACCTTAGCTGTGTTACGGCTCGTGCGGCGAAAGTAAACTTTTGTCACCTCGATGTATCCGTATAAATCAGTTTATTAGTTAAAGGTACAGCTTGGGCAGCTACTGATTAAATATTTATCTCATGCTCATTGCAAAGTTGGGATTTTGGTCAGCTTAAAATTAAAATATGACAAACAAAACACTTATAGACAAACTGTTTGGTGCTGGTGCTCATTTTGGTTTCAAGAAGAGCCGTCGTCATCCTTCAGTAAAACCGTATTTGTACGGAACTAAGCAAGGTAACGATATTTTCGATCTTGAGAAATCAGTTGAATTGATTGAAAATGCCAAGACTGTTATTTCTGATGCTGCTAAAGCCGGAAAAACTGTCTTATTTGTAGGTACTAAAGATGAAGTATCTCGGATTGTAAAAGATCAAGCTCAAGGCATTTCATGTCCATACGTTACCAATCGTTGGATTGGTGGTATGTTGACTAACTTTTCTGAAATTAAAAAGCGAATTAATCGTTTGCAAATACTAGAGGCAGAAAAAGCTTCAGGCGAACAAGAGCGAAAGTACACTAAAAAAGAAAGAGTGCTGATTGGTCGTGAGTACGATAAGTTAGTATTTAACTTTGGCGGTATACAAACTCTAGAGAAGAATCCTGATTTAATGGTAATTGTAGATGCTAAACATGATACGA
The DNA here is from genome assembly GCA_020428895.1 of Candidatus Kaiserbacteria bacterium. GTDB lineage: Bacteria > Patescibacteriota > Minisyncoccia > Phycocordibacterales > UBA918 > OLB19. The sequence goes on along the minus strand of JAGQLZ010000025.1, from coordinate 1,485 downwards.
TTGCCTTACAGGAAGCTAATGATCGCAAGATTCCAGTTATTGGTGTAGTTAGTTCAGATAATAATATCTCTAACATTACTTATCCAATTGTTATAAATGACGCATTGCAAGCTAGTGTTGCGGTGGTATTGAATGAACTTACTACTGCTTATGAGACTGGCAAGTCGGCTGCTAAAGCTTCAGCTTAGATAGCAGTTTTCGGGGAAAAGGTAACCGTTTATTGCGGTACAATTAATCATTGTTAAATATTTTTTTGGTATGGAAATTACATCATCACAAATCAAAGAATTGCGTGATCGAACTGGTATTTCGGTTATGCAATGCAAGAAAGCATTAGAAGAAGCTGAGGGTGATATGGAAAAAGCTGCCATTGTATTAAAACGCAAGCGTAGCGAAGCAGCTGAAAAGAAAGCAGATCGTGAGCTAGGAGCAGGTGCGGTAGGTGTTTATTTACACAATACAAAAGAAGTTGCTGCACAGGTATTGTTAGCTAGTGAAACTGACTTTGTATCTAAGAATGAAGAGTTTGTAAAATTAGCTAATGACATTGCTATGCATGTTGCCGCTTCTAACCCAAAGTTCATTTCTCGAGAAGAAATCAGCGATGAAATAATGCAAAAAGCAAAAGAGGTAATGTTGGAAGAAGTTAAGGATAAACCAGCTGATATGCAGGAAAAAATTATGGCTCGTAAGATTGATTCGTATTTCAAAGATCAAGTTTTAATGGAACAACCATTCATAAAAAATCCTGAAACTACCATTGGTGAAATGATCACTGGAGCTGTTCAGAAATTTGGTGAGAACGTATCAATTGCCCAAATAAGTCGTTTGTCGGTAAAATAATAGGATGTCAGAAGCACTGATGTATATAGCTGTAAGTGGAAGTTTATTTATTTTATTTTTAGCGTTTTTTAGTTGGGAAGAGAAACGAGGTAAACGAATGTTTGCTTCTGGTTTCCGTACTTATCTGGATAAAATAGTAGTATGGGTGGCTGATAAGTGTATTGGGGCTTATCAGTATATGATTAGGCATATTATTCAACTAAGTTGGTATTACAGTCTGCATGCTTTCTTGAAAACTTGTTTAATGTTTACCGCTACCATTTACCACGCTATCGAATCTCTACTTAGACAAAATCGACAGAAAGCAAAATTGATTAGAGCCGAACGCCGTAAAGATTCTATCCTCGGACAAATAGCTGATCATAAAGAATCAATTCAGCTTACTGATCAGGAAAAAGCTAAACTTAAGGCAAAATCTATTGAAAGATAAGGCTTGCAATTTTCACAGAAATTGCAATAATAACTCGACCAAATATTTCCTCTTAGGGACATCTAGAACCCTGAGAGCCACCTTAGCTCAGTTGGTTAGAGCAACGGTTTTGTAAACCGTAGGTCCTCGGTTCGAATCCGAGAGGTGGCTCTCAGGGTTTTAATGTTGCCACCTTGCGAAGTTGGTTGGAGGTTAAACAGTCTGGGGGACTG
>JAGQLZ010000024.1:6837-12853 GCA_020428895.1 Candidatus Kaiserbacteria bacterium | reverse complement strand
TTCCGGTACACATGGTAGAAACCATGGCTAAGTATAAGCAGGTTTCCCGACGGTTAGCTCAAGATTTTGGTCGTGACCCAATGCCAGAGGAAATTGCTACTGAAATGGGAGTTGAAGTAGAAAAGATTTACCAAATTGAAAAGATTAGCCAAGATACTATTTCCCTAGAGATGCCAATCGGTGAAGATGATGATCGTTCACGCCTATCTGATTTTATTTCTGACGATAAGATTGTGTCACCTGATCAAGAAGTTTCACACAGTATTTTGACAGATCAAATCATGGAAATTCTTGACACTCTTTCAGAGAAGGAAAGAAAGATTCTTGAAATGCGACATGGTTTGGTGGACGGTACTTATCATACTCTTGAAGAAGTAGGTAAAGAATTTGGAGTGACTCGTGAACGTATTCGACAGATTGAAGCTAAGGCACTGGAGAAGATTCGACAACATGAGAAGGCAAGGAGACTGAAGTCATACTAAGGTGACTTCATATATAATTTTTCCCCTAGGTAGGTCGAAAATTATATCTCCTTGCATCTGAAGAATATGTCGTACTCTATGAGTGCTCTGTATTTTTCACAGCCCGCCGACTCAAATCTTACTAATTGGATTTACTTGAAATAACAAAACGGCTCGGTGATAACCGAGCCGTTTTGTTATTTATTGATCTTTAGAGTCTTAGCAAGAATTTGCTTTAAGCCTTGTCTAGAGATTATGCCGATTGGTCTATTTTCATCATCCACAACTGGAATTCGTGAACGCTGAAAACCAACAGCTTGAGCGGCGATAGTGATAAGTGAGTCGTGTGCAGTGACTGGACTAAAGTCGGTAGACATAAATTCAGACACTAGTTTGTCTTCAGCACCGACTACAGCTTCTTCAAAAGCGTCCTCATTTGCGAACAGTTCCAGTACGTCATCGCCATTGAGGTTACCTGGAATCACGGCGTCCATTAGATCAGACACACTGACTTCACCTACCAATACACCTTGGTCTCCCGTTACTAACAATGTATTGGTCGGGTTCTTAATCATTGCTTCTACTGCCTCGCGTAAGGTAGCTTCTTCACTAATTAGAACCGCATTTTTGGTGATATCTGATACATCCATAAGTACATAATACCTCTCTAAAAACAGTTTGTATAGAGGTTTAATTTTGATTGATTAGGGCCCTAAATAATTAATGGTAGAATATGGTTTATGACTGTGAAAGTAGATAAACGGGCGGTGTTTAAAGAAGTTTATACTTCTTTAAACACCGCCCAAAAACAGGCTGTCGACACTATTGAAGGTCCAGTGATGGTGGTAGCTGGTCCTGGAACTGGTAAGACTCAAATTTTGACTCTTCGTATTGCTAATATTCTTACTAAAACAGATTCTACCCCAGAAAATATTCTAGCTTTAACTTTTACTGAAAGTGGTGCTAAAGCTATGCGTGAGAGACTTTTCAGTTACATTGGGTCAGAAGCGTATCGAGTAGCCATCCATACATTTCACGGTTTTTCTCAGCAGTTAATACATAACTACCCAGATGCGTACCCGCATATTATTGGTGGTGTGCCGGCTAGTGATTTGGAAAAGATTGATATTATTGAAACTATTTTAGAAAGTGGTGAAGTTGATGATCTAAGACCTAGTGGCAATCCTCAGTATTACGTTAAGCCAGTTCAGTCGATGATTAGCAATATGAAAAGAGAGTATGTCACTCCAGATATTTTTAGTGAAATTATTACTGAACAAGAAAAAAGTTTGTTAACTATCGAACAATTTCATACTAAAGGGGCCCATAAAGGTAAGGTAAGAGGTGAATATAAAGAAGCTGAAAAATCTTTACTAAAAAACAAAGCCTTGTTGTATGTTTATCGTCAGTACCAAGCATTACTTAGAGAGCGAAATTTATTTGATTTTGACGATATGATCTTGGAGACAGTAGATGCTCTTAAGTCAAACGAAGATATGTTACGTGATCTTCAAGAGACATACCATTATATTTTGGCTGACGAACATCAGGATGTTAATGGTGCGCAAAATGAGATTCTTGAATGTTTGGCTAGTTACCACGAACACCCTAATATTTTTGTAGTAGGCGATGAAAAACAAGCAATTTTTCGATTTCAGGGAGCTTCTCTGGAAAACTTCCTGTATTTTACTGATATTTTTCCTGACACCACTTCAATTTCATTAACTGATAATTATCGTTCAGGTCAAAAAATTCTTGATGCCGCCCATAGCTTGGTTGCCAAAGACGAAGGTCCGTTAAAAGATTTGCGTATCCCACTGGACGCTGTTGCTGTAAAAAGTAGCCTAGTAAGCAAGAAGGTATTTTCTCATCAAGCGGTAGAAGATAACTGGGTGGCAAGTGAAGTCAAAAAAAATCTTGAACAAGGTGTAGAGGCCAATGAAATTGCTGTGATCGTTCGGTCTAATCGTGAAGTCGAAGAATTAACGTCATTGCTTAGAAAAAATCAAATTACTGCGCAACCGTCTGCGGACAGTGATATTTTACATAATCCAATTACTTACACGGTAGAAAATTTATTAAAAGCAGTAGTTGGTACAGATTCCAGTTCTTTATTTGGAGTATTACACAGTCCTTATTGGGGAATTGATAGATCAGATTTGGTCAGAGTGTTATCTGCTCAAAGACGGGATCGTAACCTAGAGCAGATTATAAGTGATAAAGAAATTTTAAAAGAAGTTGGCGTTAAAAACCTAGAACCATTTGAAAAAGTTAATTTAGTTCTTAAAACCGCCCGAGAAAAATCACTTACTGAAGCGCCTCATGAAGTTTTGGCAGAGTTATTAAATAATAGTGGTTTAAAAGAATTTTTGATTACTAGTTCAGCTTTTGAGGCTGGTCGGGTGATACGGCGTTTGTATGATGAAGTGGAGGATTTGGTTAGAAGAAAAAAAGTGTCTGATCTTTCTTCAGTAGTAAATTTATTTACCCAAAGTCGTGATTATAACCTTTCATTAAATGCACCATTTATTCCAACCAGTTCACAGGCAGTACAGGTAATGACTGCCCATAAGTCCAAAGGTTTAGAATTTAAAACAGTAATTGTTCCGCATGTGCATGATAATGCTTGGGGTGGAAGAGCTAGTCGTCAGCTATTTAAAATTAAATTACCGCATGAACATGCTGTAGTTGCTCCTGACCAAATAGACGATGAGCGTCGGTTACTTTATGTAGCGATGACTAGAGCTAAGGAAAATCTAGTGGTTAGTTATAGTGATATGAATAGCGAAGGTAAAGAACTTTTACCATCTAGATTGTTGGCAGACATAAGTAATGAGTATATAGAAACTGAAAATTCTTTAGACATAGAAGAAACCTTTGATCCGTTAGCTGATATTTCTGTAAAGTCCAAAGATTTTAATCTTGATAGTGATACTTTAACCACTTTAGTCAGTCAAAGAGGTTTTTCAGCTACTTCCATAAATAATTATGTTTCTTCACCGTGGAATTATTTTTATAAAAATATTCTACGCATACCAGAAATTCAACCAGCACATATGTTGTTTGGTACGTCGATACATTCAGTTTTGGAAAGAGTAGTCAAAGAAATAATAAAATCAGATTCACAATACTCGGATACTTATTTAAAAAGTTGTCTTGATACAGCATTAAATCAACTGCCTTTAAGTACAGAAAATTACACAAGATTACATGAAAAAGGCTTTTCAGCTTTATTGACTTACATTGATAAAGTCAAATCAAGTTGGCCAAAAGAGATGAAGACTGAGTTCTCTATTAAAGTGGAGATGGAAACTGGAATAGCGGAGATTCCAACCATTTCACTGACAGGTAACTTGGATAGATTAGATTTTTCTGACGGTAAGGTATCTAGGGTGGTTGACTACAAAACTGGTAAACCAAAAACTCGAAATGTTATCGAAGGAAATACCAAGAATTCTGACGGTGGTTATAAGAGACAGTTGGTTTTTTATGCACTACTATTAGATTTATATGATGACGAAAGATACAAGTGTCGAACCGGCACGCTGTCATTTGTTGAGCCAGATAGTCACGGAGAAATTCATGAAGAAACTTTTGAAATTACTGACAATGAGATTGCAGAGTTAAGAGAGCTAATAATTAAAGCGACCAAAGAAATCTGTTCTGGTGAATTTTTAAATACAGACTGTGATAATTCAGTTTGTGATTATTGTCATTTAGTAGATATTTGGAAAGGGGATATATAAAAATCGGCGACTCTACAAGAGTCGCCGATTTTTATATATCCCTTTTATTCTGTTGTAGCTTCTTCAGCTTCGGTTATATCAATTATTTCCTCTCCTTCAAGTTGTCGTATTAAGTTATCGACAATTAATTTAACTTGTTGGTATGATTCAGCTCCGTCAATAACGGCTCTTTCGTCACCAATCATAACAACAGTATGTGGAGTACCACTAATTCCAGCGTCGAATCCAATCTTCATGTCTGTTTCAACCGAAGCTTTGTGTCTCTGGCTGTCTAAACAGTTTTGGAAAGCTACTCTATCTACACCAGCTTCTTCAGCATAGATTGGTAATCTAACCATGTTTGTTTGTTCGGTTGATTCTCGTTCATCAAATAGTGTGTCAGAGAATTTCCAAAATGCTTCGTTGCCACCTAGTTCAGCCACGCATTCTGATGCCTGAGCGATTAAACCAGCGTTAGGGTGAATTCCCAGTAGTGGATAATGTCGATAAACCCAAGCTACTTGTCCAGATGCTCCGTATTCATCAATTATTCTAGACATTGTTAGGTGAAATTCTTTACAGAAAGGACATTCATAATCAGAATATTCAATTAATACAATTGGCGCATTTGGGTTACCACGAACGTGGTCATCTCCTGATATAACAGGAATTTTAATTTCCTCTGTTACTTGGTCATTGTTGGTCGCTGGGACTATTGCAACTGCATCTTTTTGTTTATTGCTTGTCATAAAGATGGCAACTGCAATTAAGCCAAAACCAACAATAATCGCAATTGGCACAGCCAGACTTGATTTTGATTGAGGTTGTGATGGTTCCATAAATTTGATTTATTATTTATTTTGAGTATATCACAGTGATTCTATTAAAAATCGTCATGATATAATCACTGTGTATTATGACGTTTATTGAAGCGATAGTATTAGGCGTTGTTCAAGGTCTAACAGAATTTTTACCAGTGTCTTCAACTGGACATCTTATCTTGGTCCAAGAATTATTTAATATAACTGGAAGCGGATTAGCTTTTGATGCAATTTTACATTTAGCAACCGCTAGCGCAGTGCTATTTTATTTCTGGGGTGATGTAGTTTCACTTGGTCACACTATTCTTCGCATGTTTAGCCGATTACCTGTTAATCCCAAGGATAAAAAACTTCTATACGCTATTATTGTTGGTTCAATACCAGCAGTTTTTTTTGGTTTGTTGTTAGAAGATATTATGGAGCAACAATTTCGCTCAGCTGTTTTGGTAGCTGGAGTTTTGGTAGCTGGTTCAATTTTATTTATGTATGCAGAATGGATTTATTACAACCAGCCACGGTATGGTGAAATGTCAGTTATGAAAGGTTTTAAAATTGGTTTATTTCAGGCTTTAGCTTTAATCCCTGGCATGTCACGTTCGGGTGCAACAATCGCTGGCGGTATGTTATTAGGTTTCTCTAGAGAGGAAGCCGCTCGCTTCGCTTTTTTACTGGCGATACCAATAATCTTTGGAGCTGGCAGTAAAAAACTTTTAGATTTAATTCAGTCTTCAGATCAGGTTGCATGGGGAGCAGTCGCCGTTGGAGCGGTAGCAGCTTTTATTACTGGCTTATTGGCTGTTCATTTCATGCTCAAGTTTGTCAAAAGTCATTCTCTTTGGACTTTTATTTGGTATCGAATTATCTTAGCCTCGTTCGTACTCTTCATCGTCTTCTTCGGTTGAGAGACTTAATAGCAAGCAATCTACTTCATAAAATATTAAAAATAACTTTCACTGGACACTTATAGTCCCGTTCAAGTTTTTTAAATATTTTTTTCGTATCTTGCTCA
>JAGQLZ010000024.1:0-6829 GCA_020428895.1 Candidatus Kaiserbacteria bacterium | reverse complement strand
CTCAAGATATATAAAACGCTAGCGTTGGTCCTCAGATTATTGTTGTCTAAAGACTCGTATCAAACTTCAATATGTCTTCTGAGTAGTTGTGCCACTTATTTTAATTACTTCACCGCAAACAGTTTTGCTTTTTAAAGGAATGACCCAAAACCTTTCGGTTTTGGGTCTAATTAATTAAAGCTTGCAGCCTCTTCGGGCGAAAATAATGGTGGCTATCGGAATATCTGATGAGTTCATTAACTCTTTCCGAACTCGGCTGATTTTATCAGACAAAGACTTGTCTCCGATGTTTGTGCTAGCAACATTATTGAGCGGTTCGGCAAAAACCATTTCCATTTCTTTTTTTGAGAGCTGAAATCGTTTTTTGATTAATTGGTATGCTTGTAGGCTTGCTTCATTAACCTCACTACGATTCTTTATGTTCATTATCTTCCTCCGTCTATCTTTCAAGAGATTACTTTATTTTTTGCGAAAGTAAAGCTAGAACAATAGTGAATGTGTGATGGCTGTATCAGCTGATTCTTTCCAAGCTGAAGTGTCTATTGGTATTTCTTTTTTACGAGTACCGTCTTTAAATAAAACGTGACCATTTTTCATTGCGTAGTCAAAAACTTTCTTGGTCACTTTAACGTCTTGCTCACAGTATTTTTTTATTTCTTTAATTTTTCCTTCTCGCCACCATCGTACTGCCTGCAATCCATCGGCTGATTTTTTAGCTCCGACGGTAGCTTGTGCGATATTATCTAAACGTATTCGTCTTCCAAGCGAAGCTTTAATGTCTTCTAGGATATCAATGCTTTTTATTTGAGTCAGATCACCAGGGTAATATTTATTCAGGAGTGGGATATCAAAATGATTGCTATTGAAGCCAACCAAGGCATCAGCTTTTTCAATGATTGGCCAAATTGTGTCTATTTCATCAATGCTAACGGTAGTGTAGGTGTCAGTCTCGCTGTCATAAAAAGTTCCCACTGAAATATCTAAAGCCGTTGGGTCATTACTGCCAACTTCTTGAAAAATATTTTGGGTTTCGAGGTCAAAGACGATATAACGCACAATTTTATTGAGTTAAAAATTCAATTAATTCATCAAGTGTACCAGATGTTTCGGTTTGGTCTGTTAGATTCTTTACTTGGTATTGCTTATTTTTATATTCGTTATCACCAAGTATAAGAGCAAAATCAACAAATTGTTCGCCCGCGTTGGCTAATTTCTTACCAATTTTTTTATCACTCATATCAGTGGCTACTGATAGGCCAGCGTCACGAAATTGTTTAGCTAGAATTTGTGCCGGTAGGTTTAGTTTTTTATCCAGAGGCATGATCATTAGGGTTGGTGCTGGAATATTAGACGTTAATAGGTCATGGGTTTCCAGAAAGTCTCGCATGGTCACATCACCCATGCCAAAACCAATTCCTGAGACTGCTTCACCACCAAACATGGCAGTAAGGTTGTCGTAACGTCCGCCACCAAGTAAGGAACGATTATTATCTGGATTGGTGTCTTTAATTTCAAAAATGGTGCCGGTGTAGTAGTCAAAACCGCGAGCTAAAGATCGGTCTATGCGTACATTATTGATTCCCATTTCTTTTAAACCAGCGACCACAACACTATCACCAGGGTCGGAGCTTTCAATCATTTTTTTAATTTCTTTTGCTAACGATTCATCATTAACAATTTCTGTTAATGATTTTAGATATTCTGTTGGTTCAATTTTATCCTTACGGTCGTTTAGTCTAGTGATAGCAGTTACCGTATCTGCATTAGTAATTCCTAACATTTCGTAGGCTTTTTTCATGGTTTGACGATTGTTTACTAGAATCTCAAACATATCTTCAGTGGCACCAAAATTAACTAGTACTTGATAAGCCAGTGCAATTATTTCTATATCAGCGGTGTAGTCATCCGCACCAAAAATATCGCAATTTAGTTGCCAGTGTTCACGTAGGCGACCACGTTGGGCACGTTCATAACGAAACAGATTAGGGATTGAATACCAACGTACTGGAAAAGTTAAATCACGACGTTTGGCGGCAATCATACGAGCAACGGTTGGAGTCATTTCAGGACGAAGAGTAACCTCACGATTACCACGATCGACAAAGCTGTAGGTTTGTTCGTTTACCATCTCTTCATTTTCAGCTCCTTTGGCTTTGTATATTGCACTTGGTTCTAGTACCGAAGCGTCATAACGTGAAAAGCCAAAACTTTCCGCTGTATGACTCCAAGTTTCGAAAATATATTCTTGGATGGCCATGTCTTCTGGAAAAAAGTCACGCACGCCCTTGTATGAGTCAGTGGAAAGTTTATTATTTTTCATAGAAAAGATTTTAGGCTACTAATATATAGAGCGCAAGTTATTCTAACAAAGATGGGTTATGTAACTCGGCTAAGCGTTGATCCATAGCTTTTTGGATGATGGCTTGTAGTTCTCGCGGGTTGGGTAGGCCGTTGGTTTTGAAATTGCTTTCAAAAGCACCAGCAGTTTGTGCTTTTATAGTGCCAAAGTTTAAGAAAGTAGGAATAATACCTTTAATATAGAATTCTATATCTTGTAGCCTCTCTAATCTAAAAATACTGACATTTCGGTTAAAGAAATGAATTTGGTCAATTAAAATTATTCGGCGGTCAGTAATTATCCATAGATCTAGATAATAGTGAGTCCAAATCATAAAACCTGACATAGTTGTAAGCAGTAGCCAAGCGGCGGTGGCGTATACGATAAATACAGTATGGTTTCCGATATTGATGTGGATGGAAGAATAATGATTAAAGCCAGCCACCGCCGCTAGTATAAAGAAAGGGAAGAAAGCCATCATGACAGTGCCAAATAATTCAGCTGCAATAATAAACCAATGCTTACGAACCATCTTTAAAATTTCTTCGTTTTTTTCTAGCTCAATTTTTTCAAATAACATACTAATATATGATTAGAGTCATTAAACCCATTACCAATATCAACGGCACGGTAATAGCAAAATATGCCCAGATAGTAAGTTTAGATACCTTGGCGTCAGTGGCGTAATTTTTCCAGTGATAATGCAGTATTAAAGAAAAAACTATGTAAATCATTAGCAAAAATAAAAAACCTAATGCCGCCATTGTTTCAGCTGGTAAGGTGTTGAATGTAGTTACAGGCATAAGTTTATTGTAGCACTAAGATACTATAGCGTTCTATATCATACTGGTCTTTTTCTGTTGTAGTAGAAAATTTTAATTGTTTAGCAAGTTTATGAATTATTTCAGTTTGTTCCGGTTCGTGTTCAATCCATAGTTGACCATTCTTATTGAGAAATGTGGGTGCGGTAGCAATAATTTGTTCAATAAATTCTGTGCCGTTTTGGCCACCATACAGGGCTTGGTGTGGTTCAAAGTTTTTTACTGAAGCTTCGGTCCTATCTAAAGTAGGATCAATATAGGGTGGGTTGGTTAGTATGAAATCGTATAGAAAGCTGTGATTTCGACGACCTTCTTCGTTACGGGTCCCAATTTTTTTCTCACTATATGCTTGATATGAATCCTGCAAAAATTTACCCGTGCCTTGAATTTCATCTGAAATCACAGCTTTCGAAGAGTCAGAATTTTGAGTTGGTAAATCATTGAACAAGTCAGATTGCCAGACTCTGTAGCGAGTACAGTCGATATTATTTTCTTTTAAGTTTTTGCCAATGGTAGGGAGATGGTGCGCATCGATTTCGGAGAAATCGATGCGCACCATCGGCACATGTTTAGCTACCGCTAAACCAATAGCACCTGAGCCAGCACAGAGGTCTAGGACTTTGATTGGGCTTTTAATCGAATCAGGCGGATTTTTTTCAGCCAGTCCTCGCAATTTTTCAAATTTCTGTGGAGGCTTCAAAAAATCCGCCTGATTCGCCTTGTCGATTCTCACAATTTCCTTAATAGCTTTCTCAACCCAAAATTCAGTTTCTGGGCGGGGGATAAGAGGGTGTGAATCTAACCATATTTTACAACCTAAAAATGGCACATAACCAATAACATAACCAAGTGGCTCGCCTGCGGCAAGCCGCTTGCAGTCATCCAAAAACTCCAGAGTTTTCACTCCTTCATATTTTTCCTCCAATAACCATCTTTCTTCTTGATTCATAATTGAACTATGCATTTTTTACTAAGAAACTGCAAGATAAACTGATTAACACATCAGTGTAAATAAATTGGTATACTGGTGACCATGTCGAACATCCCAATGTTAGAGATTAAAAATCTAGTAAAAGTTTACGGTAAGGGTAAAGCCAAAAAAACTGCTGTCGATAATATTTCACTAACTGTTGAACGGGGTGCTTTCTTTGGTCTGCTTGGACCTAACGGAGCTGGTAAAAGTACCACCATTCACTGCATAACTGGCATTGCTCAACCAACGGCTGGACAAATTTTAGTTGATGGAGTTGATGTAGTTAAGGACTATAAGCTGGCTCGTACAAAAGTAGGATTATCTCCGCAGGAATTTAATGTCGATATTTTCGCTACTCCTGATCAACTCTGTAATTACATGGGAGGTTATTACGGTATCAATAAACAAGATCGCCAAAAAAGAATCGATGAACTGATTGCTCGTTTCGATTTAGAAAAACACCGTAATGTAAAGTTTCAAAAATTATCTGGTGGACTAAAACGCCGAGCGATGTTGGCTAGAGCACTTATTCATACTCCGGATCTATTGATATTGGACGAGCCGACGGCTGGAGTGGATGTAGAACAACGACATGATTTATGGGGTTTTCTAAAAGAAATGAATAAAAATGGCAAGACCATTATTTTAACTTCTCACTACTTAGAAGAGATACAGTATCTTTGTGATGAAATAGCAATTATTAATCACGGTAAGATTGTGAAAGAAGGAACCAAACAAGATTTTATGCAGGATGGTAAATCGGTTGAAGATACCTATTTAGAAATTACTCGTACCAAAGAATCTCAAAAATAAATTTATGAAATTCAATAGAATTGGCCTTTTTACAATGTTTAGACGTGAAGTGGATCGTACTTTACGAGTAGTTATCCAAACATTGATTGCACCAGTAATATCAGCAGCTTTATATATATTTATATTCGGTACGGTGATTGGCGGACGAATTGAAAGTTTTGAAGGAGTGCCGTACATATCTTTTGTGTTTCCGGGAGTTCTAATGTTGTCCATTATTAATGCTAGTTTTGCCAGTGCATCGTCAGCTCTTTACTTTATGAGATTTACGCGAGGGATTGAAGAAATTTTAATTGCTCCATTTTCGTATCTAGAGATGTTAATTGGGTTTGTTGGCAGTGCCGTTACTAGAACGATGATGGTTTCATTTTTGATATTAATGGTTGGTTTATTATTTGGTGCGGTTACTTTAGTTAATCCAGTAGCTTTTGTTTTTTATATTGCATCTATTTCGGCCATTTTTGCTATGTTGGGAATTGTAGTTGCCTTGTGGGCAGAGAGCTTTGAACAACTTCAAGTTCTTAATACTTTTGTGATTACACCGCTAACTTATCTTGGTGGGATTTTTTACTCAATTACTTTTCTGCCAGAAACAGCGGCGATGATTACTCGAGTGAATCCATTCTTTTATTTTGCTGACGGTATTCGAAGTAGCATGATTGGTTATAGTGAGGCCAACACAACTATCGGGTTATTTGTAATTTTAGGTTTAGTAATAGGGCTTGGTATTTTGGTCACTCAATTATTTAAACGTGGTTGGAAGATTCGCTCTTAGTCTAGATTAAACTAAGTTTCTGTTCACAGGCTAACTAAATGTGTTCTAATTTTACTGGTAAACTTAGAACATGAAAAAAGATACAAAAATGTATGAGACGGTATCTCTGATGATGGCTAAAGGTAAAGGTCTTTTGGCAGCTGATGAGAGTAATAAGACTGCTGGTAAGCGTTTGGAGATGGTTGGTTTACCCAACAGAGCCGAGCACCGACAAGACTTCCGTGAGCTCCTTTTTACTGCTCCGGGTATTGAGGAGTATTTATCAGGCGTCATTATGTATGATTCCTCAATTAAAAATTCGACTGATGATGGTGTACCATTTCCAGATGTATTAATGTCTAAAGGGATACTGCCAGGTATTAAAGTCGACTTGGGTACTAAAGATTTACATGGTTTTCGTAGTGAAGTAGTTACTCAAGGTTTGGATGATTTGGATAAACGGTTTGCTGAGTACTATGAGCTAGGTGCTAGATTTGCTAAATGGCGGGCGGTGATTACTGTTGACGATGAATTGCCTACCGATGAGTGTTTGTTGATTAATTCCATTATGTTAGCTCGTTATGCTCAGTTGGCGCAGGCAGCTGGAATTGTACCGATAGTAGAACCAGAAGTTATTTTTGCCGGCAGTCATTCAATTGAAGAAGCGGAAAGAGATACTACCCGTACCCTTCAGACGTTATTTTCAACTTTGATTAAATTTAGGGTCGATCTTTCGGCACTAATATTAAAGTCATCAATGGTCTTGGCTGGTGATCAACACCCAAACCAATCAACTCCAAATCAAGTCGCTAACGCAACTTTAAGAACTTTCCATATGTCAGTGCCTCACGAGGTGGGTGGTATTGTGTTTCTTTCTGGTGGTCAGTCACCAAAACGGGCGACCGAAAACTTAAATGCGATTGCTAAGTTGGGTGAACAACCATGGCCGATTACTTATTCATATTCACGAGCTATTGAAGAACCATTCTTAGCCGCTTGGCAAGGTAAAGAAGAAAATATGGAAGTTGCTCAGAAAATGTTACTTGAAGTAGTAAAGATGAACTCGTTGGCTCAACAAGGCAAGTATGATCCAGATGCCGATAAGGTTTTGAAGTAGGAAATAATTGTATAAA
>JAGQLZ010000023.1 GCA_020428895.1 Candidatus Kaiserbacteria bacterium | reverse complement strand
ACCCTTACTAAAATTATTTAAAAATTTCTTTATTTAAAATATATCTAAAGCTGAACCTCCTGCTGGTACACGAATTAAAAACTGGTGTTGGTTGTTAGATATTTGTAAGTCATAATCTAACCCTAACTTATGGTTTGTCTTGTTTACAAATATTTTATCCCCTACTCTTAACTAAGATATGACACTTAGGAAACTTATTTAAATTACCCAAAAGCCCAGTTTTTAACTGGGCTTTTGATCGGGTAAGTTCCTACGATGTAGTGCATCGCATTTACATAATACAATAATATACACAGACTTATCCACAGATTTATTCACAGGTTTATTAACCTGGTAAGTAATCCATTGGGTCTATGTAAGCGTCCGTAGCAGCTACTGGTGTTGAGGCAGCTCCACAGCTAGTAACAGCCTTAATTTCATTAAATTTACGTACAGAAACACCGCTTTTAGCATAAACAGTAAAGTGTAAGTGTGGACCAGTTGAATAGCCGGTATTTCCAACATAACCGATAATTTGGCCGGTTTTGACTTGTTCTCCAGGCGAAACACTAATGACATCTTGATGAGCATATAAAGTAGTTAGTCCGTTGGCATGATCGATGAGTGTCCATTTACCCCACGAATAACAACCTGGGACTAAGTCCGTGTTGCCGGTTGCGCGAACCGTACCAGCTAATGGTGCCATAATTTGAGTACCACGAGGTGCACCGAAGTCTACACCTGGATGGTAAGCTCGTCCGCCATAAATCTGTGGGTTTCTTTTAGCAAATTCTGAACCACCAAAGTATTGAGTTATTACGATGTTCGCTAATGGCCAGTTAAATACAGTAGTGCCTTTTGGTGGAATAGTGTTAGGGTCAAGAATAAATTGTAGTTTTGCTTCAAAGTCTCTTACTTCCTTCAGTAGTTTTTCTTGAGCGTCTTTTTTTTCCTGAAGTAGAGCTTGATAATTTGCTTCTTGATTTTTAGTAGCGGTCAAAAGCTGACTTTGTTCAGTTTTGTTATTTTGTAAAACTACACTTTGGTCATCGTACTGATTTTTTAATTGAATTAATTCGGCACGCCTTTCAGTAGTCATGTCACGTTTGTCGGTTAAAATAACTTTAAGTTCACTTAAACTTTCAAGTGTCTCTGTCATGGTGTTACGCATGGTTTCTTTACTTTCTAGAGCGTTCCAGAACTCCGAAAGCTTTTTTTGAGAAAGTAGTAACTCAACCATAGATAAAGCCTCGTTTTCATCAAGTGATCGGATTATTTCAGCTATTGCTTCTTTATGTTGTTTAATTTCTTGTTCTGTCTTAGTTATTTCCAGAACTAATTTATTCAATTCAAGATCTGTAGTGTTAATTTTATTCTCTGTGTAACTAATATCCGCCCGTACTTTCTTTCGTTCCAGTTCAAGTTGATTTATAGCTTTTTGGAGTGTTTGCTTTTCAGAACCAACCTCTAGCAGGGCTAGTTCAAATTTTTGGATTTCTTTTTCAATCTCTTGTAACCGGTCGTTTCGGTCTTTTATTTCGGATTGCAGTTGTTTGATTTCAGAATTAGCAGATGCAAAATCAGTACCCAACATTAGTGTTGGTATAATTAAAAATCCACAAATAAATGCTAAAAGCTCTCTACGTGACTGCATTACCAGTAATTTTATCACAAGCTGCCTTGATGCGAAGTAGGGTTTCCTGCTTATCTAATATATAAGCACAATTAAACGGATCAGGTGATTTTTCCCGTCCACTCAAAGCCACTCTTAATGGCCATAATACTTGCCCTCTTCCCTCTTTTTCGGCTAAATCCCAGATGGCTGATTTAATACTTTCTGTTGAAGAAAAATCAGCGTCTGTTAATAATTTATGTACTTCGTCTAACCTCGTTAACGAGTTTTCTACGTTTGTATCTTGTTTCCACTTTAATAATTCAGTTTCGTAATGTGGGGTAGTAAAAACCCAGTCGTACTCCCCTGTTGTAAAGGACTCATTTATTTCAATTAGATTGTGATAACGCTCAAGAATAATTGAAGAAATTTTTTCAACTCGATCATTATTATACTGAGGCAGCGCTTTTACTGAATCTGGTACCGCACTTAATACATAGGTAAATTGATCTTTGTGATTTAGTTGTAACAGATGTTCTTTATTCATCCACTTAAGTTTTTCAACATTGAATGCCCCGCCAGATTTTTGGATTTTCGCAATCGAGAAAGTCTCCAATAGTTCTTGTCTTGAAAAGATTTCTTTGTCGGTACCCGGATTCCAGCCAATCATGGCCAAAAAATTAACCATAGTTTCAGGTAAATAACCTTGTTTTTTATACTCTAGTATATCTTGTGCACCGTCACGTTTACCAAGTTTTTTATTACCGGTTTCATTCATTATCGGTGGTAAAGAGATGAATTTAGGATAAGAAATTTCCAAGGCATCATATAGACTTAAAAATTTTGGCATACTGGAGATAAACTCATCACCGCGCATAATGTGGGTTACACCCATTTCGTAGTCATCAATAATATGCGCAAAGTTATAAGTTGGATAACCGTCAGATTTAATGATTATATAATCATCCAAAGCTTCTTCTCCAGCTTCTAAGTCACCGCGTACTTCATCATGCCACTTGTATCGTTTAATATTTTCCACCCTAAGTCGCAGTGGAGTTTTTTCGTCCCAATCTACAAAAGATTCAGGTCGGTGTTTTCGGTATAAAAATGGTTCGTTATTATCTTTAGCTTGTTGTCTAAAAATTTCTAATTCTTCTTGAGAATACGGATCAGGATAAGCTAATCCCTTAGCGATAAGTTTATGAGCGTATTTTTTATAAATATCTAAACGATCTGATTGCAAACATGAACCAAAGTCTCCTGGATTATCTGGACCAATGTCCCAGTTCAAACCAAGCCATCGTAAAGCCTCCATCGTGTGTTCTATAGCACCTTCTACCTCACGTGATTTATCGGTATCTTCAATTCTTAAAATAAAAGTACCACCACTTTGTTTAGCAGCTAAATAGGCAAAAAGTGCCGTTCTAATACCACCAATATGCTGGAAGCCAGTCGGTGATGGTGCATATCTAGTTATAATTTTTTTATCCATGATCTCGTCCCGTTTTCAACAAGATTTGAGTAAGTTTTTGAGCGGCATCTTTATGTGCAAACTGTAAAGCTATCTGACTCATGGTCTTGTATTTATCAGCGTTGGTCATGATAGTGTTTATTTGCTCCACAAGCAAGTTTCTAGTGAGATTACTTTCCTCCAAAATAAGACCAGCACCAGTTTTCGTGTATGCGTAGGCATTGGTTCTTTGGTCTCGGCTAATTGATTCTGGTATAGGAATTATAATAGATGGCTTGCCGTGAATACTAATTTCATGCAGGGTTGTACTACCAGCACGAGAAATAACTAAACTGGCGGCTCTTAAAATAGCTGAAACAGTGTTAACGTCTAGTTCCCCTTTAATGTAATATCTATCAAGCATGGTGTCATCTTGAATTAAAGTTTTTACAGCTACTCTGACAGATTCTTCATTATCGACACCGGTCTGATGGAATACTCGATAATTGCTTAAAAGATCAGGAAGGGTTTGTAGCACAACGTCATTGATTCGTTCTGCTCCGCTAGATCCCCCAGTAATATAAATAAGAGGCATGTCATTTGGTATGCCAAGCGTGGTAAAGGGGTCTTCGGCGCTAGGGTTAATCAAATCTTCTCTGATCGGAATACCAGTTAGTGCGGTTTTTTCTTTTGGAAAATAATCCAAAGATTCTTTATACGATATAGCAATGTATTTAGCGAATTTTTTCGCCATTTTATTAGCCCTACCCGGTACAGAATCTGATTCATGAATAACTACTGGAATGCGATAAAAACGAGCCATCATCAACACTGGCACGCTGGTATAACCACCCTTACTGAAAATTACATCAGGCATTAAAATGTAAAGCTTATACCAAGCAACTAAAACTCCTCCAATAACTCTGAATAAGTCTAAGGTATTTTGAATAGAAGAATACAAACGTAACTTACCAGCTGGACATTTGACGAAGTTAATATTGTATTCGTCTAAGATATCCTTACGATAGGCGTTAGGACCGATATAATAAAAATCAACATTAGGGTCCTCTTTTTTAATGGCTTCAACGACGGCTATTAATGGATAGAAATGACCACCGGTACCGCCTCCTACAAGTGCTATTCGCATACTACAAGTTTATCATGAGCGGATAATTTTTTGCTGGTATTTTGACACATTTAGAACTATTCCCAGACTTGCTAAAGTAGATAAAAGAGCGGTTCCTCCTTTGCTTAAAAATGGTAATGGCAAACCAGACAGTGGTACCAAGGCTAACATCNNAACATAGCTGCTATATTTAAAAATGCTTGAGTAACTATTAAGGTCATAAACCCAACAATTAATAACATTCCAAATAAATCTTTAGATCGAGAAGCAATTCGGTAACCTCTAAAGGTAAAAGCGGTAAATAATATGATAAGTATAGTTGAACCGATAAAACCAAATTCTTCAGCGTAAACAGCAAAGATTGAGTCGCTGGTTGGTTCTGGTAGATACTCGAATTTTTGAATGCTTTGTCCAAAACCTCGACCAGTAATACCGCCAGATCCAACAGCAATTAATGACTGTTGAACTTGATAACTACTACCTAAAGGATCGCTGGCTGGGTCAAAAAAAGTCATAATTCGATCCATTACATAAGGGCGTGCAAAAGCCAAAATAGCCAGTGCAATAATTCCCATAATGATCATTAATAACATGTGTTTCCAGCGACCGCCGGCCGTTAAAAACATAGCAATCGCTGATACGGCCATGATGGCAAAAGTGTCCGTATCTGGTTGCATTAGCATTACTACGCCTACTATAGTCAGAAGACCAACGTATGGTAGGAAACCTTTGGTGAAGTTTTCAATATTTTTGTGAGTGCCTGATAGCCAAGTTGCCATGTAGATTATAAAGCCAATTTTTAGTAGTTCCGCTGGTTGCATGGTAAACGACCCAATTTCAATCCAGCGATGAGCTCCTCCGACACTAAATCCAATTCCGGGAATAAAGACACTTACTGTAAGTATTAATGAAGCTACAAAAATATAAAAAGCATATTGTCGTAAATTACGATAGTAGATAGAGCTCATTAAAAACAGCGCTAAGCTACCACCAATGATGCCAAATAAGACTTGACTGAAAGCCGCCCGACCGAAGCTGATACTATCTCTGGCGATCAAGCTTAATGAAGCCGAAGAAAATATAAAAAAACCAACCACCACCATGGCAATAATTAAAATAAGCAGAATTGCATCGACAGAATGTTTCTTTGGCATAACTTATTAAAGTGCTAGACCAGCAATGATAATTCCCAGAATGGCACAAATTATACTTATAACCCAGTATCGCATGGTTACCTTATAAGACGGCCAGCCAATTGCTTCAAAGTGATGATGAAGTGGAGCTATTTCAAAAAATTTCTTTCCGGTAGCTTTTCGGTATCCCATCTGAATAACATTTGAGCCAACGGTAGCAACTAGTGGTAGACAAATTATCATTACTAAGAATATCCCATGTCCCCCACCGAGATGATCGGTCATTAAAACTATTACTGACAAAGCTAAGGTTAAAGCCATTGTACCGGTTTCAGTCATCCAAAATCGAGCCGGTGGGATGTTAAACCATAAAAAAGCTAGAGTAGCCCCCGCAATTGTGGCTGACAGGGCAGCAATATCGAACTGCTGTTGTATGTAAGCAACTCCTGAATAAGAAATGAATACCGAGGCNNGGCAAAAACGCCACCAGATAGACCATCTATACCATCAATGATACCGCTGGCGTAAAGACCGATAGTTAGTATGACAAAAAATGGAATCAGAAATATTCCAACATACAAATCTTCAGTAAATGGAATACCGATAGCATCTACACCCAGTTTGCTATAAAACCACCAACCAATAGCAGTAGCTAAGGCGGTAATTATCAGAATACGGACTCGAAGTTTAAGACCGCAACCTTGGTGAGTTACATCATAAAAATCATTTAAAAAACCCACTCCTGCACCCACTAACATAGCGGTAAGAGGTATCCAAGTTTGCGAACGACTCAAGAAATATAGTTCGTCAAAAACTCTAATATCTGTAAATTTATGGAGAATAACTAATAGCAAGGTAGTTAAAAATACACTAGACCAAATAACAATCCCACCCATCCGAGGAGTTTTTGATTCTTCGTCACCTTTTAATTTGTTGAAGACGGTAGCGGTTTTTCCATAAAGTGCAGTTTTTCCTCCGCACTTTTTCCAGACTTTATATTTGTATAAGTAGCTAGTAATAATTGGTGAAATTAGAATACCAATGACAAAAGCAGTGGTGGCCGGAATGAGAATTTTGAGGATTGCATGTTCCATAATTTATTCTTTAAATGATTCCCCGACAGCTTTGATTAAGGTGTCCACATCTGTAAAACGTCCGTTGATAGTGGATCCAAGTACGGTGATTATAATTGGTCTATTTAAACCAGCGGCATAAGCAACAGTTAAATTACCTCCCGCCAAATCCGTATAACCAGTTTTTGAGCCAATTAAATTTGGTATTTCATTTACAATATCGTTAGTATTGTTAGCATCATGATACTCACCGGCTTGGTTGTAGATTCGGTCGTTTGTACTTTGAGTAATATCTAATAAATCCGGATAGGTAGTAACGATATACTCCATTAAAAAAGAAATATCTCTTGCGCTACCATAAGCACCTGCCTTAGTTGCCGAAATATCGAGCCCAGTTGAATTGTAAAACTCTAAGCTAGTTAGACCGAGTTCTTGAGAGCGAATGTTCATAGCGTCAATAAATGCGTCAGAACCACGTTCAGGAAATAGAGCTTCACCGGCAGCGGCTGAGAGTGTGTAGGCAGCGTCATTAGAAGACGCTAATAATGCGTAATCCATTAATTCTTTTATAGAAAATCTTTCACCTTGGTACAAACCACTATCACCTTCTTGTCTAATAGCGGCGGCGGTAATGTCAGCAGATTCATCAAAATCAACTAATTCATAAGCCATCAAAGCAGTCATTAACTTAGTGATTGAAGCTAGTGGTAAAGGTTCATTTTCATTCTTGGAATACAATACTCTCTGGGTAGCCACGTCCCATACGTAAGCAGCTTGAGCATATACCTCTACATCAGAAATTTTATCAATAACTTTTATTGACTGGGTATGTTCAGCTTTTTTAATAGCAGAGTCTGAGGTGTTGGCAGAAATTCCGTCATTTTTATCCTCCAGTGCTTTTGGTAAGTAAGTTCCGCCAAAAAGTAACAGCAAAACTAAAACCAAAAGACCAAATTGTTGAAAAACTGGAAACTTATTTGGTTTATCGGGTTCGTTTGTTTCAATAATGTAGTCGGATTCTTCGCTCATGTTGTTATGCTGATTTTGATTCTGTAAAAGTCTCCAAAGTGTCCATGACAGTTGAAAATTCTGTCAGATCCTGTTTCTTTTCTATTCCTAATTGCGCCATTAATTCTGGTGTAGCTGAAAATTCGTAACCACTCCGGCTGGCTTTTTGTGACCTAGTAATCAAGCCTCTGGTCATTAGGTTTCTTAATATAAAAGCTGAATTAACTCCTCGAATTTGATCAATCTCAGCACGAGAGACAGGCTGTTTATACATGATAATGGCTAAAGTTTCAGCTCCAGCTTTACCAATATCAGCCTTCATGTCGTCTTTATGTACAGCTTCAATCAATGGTGCGATTTCTGGAGCGGTCATGAGTTGTAATTCTTCATCAGTATTCACTAGTCTAGTGGCTCCAGTTTGCAGTCTGGTTTGCAGAATTTCACAAGCTTCTGTTAGTTCCTCTTCAGACACAGAAAAATAGCTACATAACCATTTTTTCTTAACTGGTGATGACTTATAAAACAATAACCCTTCGATTTGTACATCGAGACTCATAACCGAATAATAACATAAAATCGAGCTTATTTTTCAAAGGAAAATAACGTTTTTGTTAATAATATCTGGGAGTCTGACTCTGTCGTAGCTCTATTTCAATATCGTCAAATTGGTAATTTTGTTTAACCAAAATAGTTTCTTGTTTTACTAATTCTAAAACAGCCAAAAAACTTATTACTATGTTAGCTTTTTCGGTTTCACCAGCCCGTAATTCTGAAAATTTAGTTCGCATCTGTCTTTCAATTCTAGACCGAACTCTGTCAATCATTTCTTCTAGTGAGATGGTTTTTTTGACGGAAGCTTTGGCTGAAAAACTTGGTTTAGGTAAGTTATCGATAACTCGATTGATAGCGTCTCTTAGCTCAAAAGTACTGCAGTATTTATCAGGCAAAAAATAGGTTTCATTTGGCGGTACGTAGGTACTGCCATACATAGCTTTTTTACCAAAGTGATTTTGAATAATCATTCCCCCTTGCCGATATACTTGATAGATTTTTAATCTTTCGGAAAGGTCGTCTATTGCTGTTTCTTCTTCTTGGGTAAGGTCTAGAACAGGTAAAAGAGATTTTGATTTTATTAAAAGTAGTGTGGCAGCCAGTTGTACAAATTGAGCGGTGTTTGGGAGTGACCTTTCTTGCATCTCGGCCACTTGGCGCATGTACTCGTCAGTAACTTCCGCAAGCGATATATCATTAATTAAAAGCTTTCGTTTTTCAACGAGTTGAATTAGAAGTTCCAGCGGTCCTTCATAAACTGGTGTTTTAACCGAAAAAAGCTCTGACTCCGTTGTCGTACTCACACTATAATTTTACCATGCAGGTTTTAGGTTTCTTGATAGAAATACCCTTTTTCTTCCATCACTTTATGGAGTGTGTCCGAGAAGTGTTTAATGAAAGGAAAATCTTTGATGTGTTTTTCTTTTACAGCTATAGATTTTTTCATGGTGTGTTTTAATTCTTGCTGAACTATTTTTCCACGAATATCAAAAGAATGAATAAGTGGTTCAATTTTATCAATCGCTTTAACATATTTAGCTTCAGGTGTTTTGGCTGATTCATACTCATCGCTCATAGCTTGAGCAATATTTTGCAAAGAATCGGGAATTTTATTAATGATTTCTGGAATTATTTTCGTAGCATAAGCTCTGTCAGCTTCAGTTTTGTAATTAGCTGGAATGTCGCCAGTCTCTATCTCGTCTAGTTCGTGCCAAGTGATTAGTTGGTAAACTTTTGTCATATCTAATTTATTATCAGGGTCTTCCAAAGGCCTAAAATAATCAGCCAAAATGTGCATGCCAAAAATATGTTCACCAACTGATTCAGTGTAATCGTTTTCCTTTCGTGTCTGACCATAACGAATAACGTGTTTCAAGGTGTACAAATAAAGTATTTTATTTGCTTCTTCAATAACTCTCTCTTCAGTAAATTCTTCAAGATTCATAAAATATTTGAAATATACTATTTGTTAGTGTTTTTAGTAACGATCAACAAATTTAACTAACATACGTACTGGTTCTCCGGTAGCCCCTTTGGCTAGTTTGTCACTCGGAACTGATGTCATACGCGGAGCGATATCGATGTGTGCCCATGGCGTTTTCTTCGGAGCAAAGAAAGACAAGAAAGTCCCGCCCTCGATAGCTCCGCCAAAGCGTGAGAAGTTTGGAGCGATGTTGGCAATATCAGCTCTGCTACTTTTGATGTGTTGCTTGTATTCATCCCAAAGAGGTAATGGCCACATTAGGTCACCACTATCTTCACCGTAGGTCATAAGTTTGTCCTGAAGTTTTTCGTTCTTAGTCATTACTGCAGAAGTGTGTTGACCAAGCGCTACTAAAGCGGCACCGGTAAGAGTGGCAATATCTAAAACAACCTTTGGATTGTAGCGTTCTGAATATGTCAGAGCGTCAGCTAAAACCATTCTGCCTTCTGCATCGGTATGTATTACTTCAATAGTTTTGCCGCTCATAGAAGTGACAATATCACCAGCTCGCATGGCTTTTTCAGATACAGCATTTTCAGCTGTTGGAATGACACCGATAACGTTTTTCTTTAACCTGAGCTTAGCAATTGCGGTCAGTGCACCAATAACAGCTGAACCACCAGCCATATCTAAATGCATTTCGTGCATAGCCCCTGATGGTTTGACGTTTAATCCACCAGTATCATAAGTGATACCCTTTCCACACAACACAATTGGTCTATCAGATTTTTTGGTAGCTCCTTTGTATTCAATAACGATCAGTTTTGGAGTATTGTTTGAACCTTGTCCTACTGCCAATAAAGCTCCCATTTTAAGCTTTTTAAGCTCAGCGGTATCAAGAATGGTAACTTTGGCTTTAGTACCTTTAAGAGCCGTTTTGGCCGCTTTAGCAAGCAGGTCTGGCGTCATATCAAGGGCTGGTGTATTAGCTATGTCTCGTGATGTATTGGTGGCTAAGGCGATAGTTTCGCCGGTGGAAAAGCTTCGCTTTTCCACCGCACTTAAACCACCACAAACCACAATCTCTTTCAGTTCAGTCTTACTCTTCTCAGTTTTGTATCTGGTGTATTCGTAAGCTGCTAGATGTATATTTTCTGCCAAGGTTTGGAAATACCATTCACTTCCCTTTTCTTCCAGCTTAGGACAGCCCATTGGTCCGAGGTGAATTGCTAGATGTTCAATTTGGTGACTTTTAGCTGCTTGTACGATGGTACGAACCAGAGTACGAAATTTTCCCGGTGTTGCGTCTTTACGCTTCCCGGCGCCCATGCGGTATTCAAGTTGTCCGTCTTTGGTTTCGACTAGTCGATGCCAACTTGGTTTGTCTTCAGTCAGGATCAGGCGACAGTATTTTTTCGGTTGTTCATTTAGTGGTTTATTTGAGAAAGTGATTTTCATAATTTTTATATTTCAGCTGATTCACTTTGTTCTTTAGAAGTAAATGTATCAATGCGGTTTATGTCACGTGGGAAGAGAGTGGCTTCTTTCACATTAGATACACCACAGAACTTAGCGGTTAGACGTTCGAGACCCATTCCCCATCCGCCATGTGGTGGTATTCCGTACTTGAAAGCTTGGAAATAGAAATCAAACTTACTCAGGTCCAAACCCTTTCCAGTTGCCTTTTCTTTCAGCGTTTTTAGGTCGTGAACTCGCTGACCACCGGTGGTAATTTCTACACCACGGAAAAGCAAGTCAAAACTTTTAGTGAAACCTGGATCTTCTGGGTCTTCTTGTGTATAGAACGGACGTTTGCTGACCGGATAATGAGTAATAAATATAAAATCACTACCAAGTTCTTTCTTTGCATATTCACATAACCAACGTTCATCCTCGGGTTCTAGATCTGGTTCATTGGTTTTATCTTCACCCGTTTCTTTTTTAATGAGTTCTTGAGCTTCACGAAGTTTCATATGTGGGAAAATATCACCTTCAGGAATAGTTGGAACTTCAATTTTAAGTAAGTCTAATTCAGCTTGATTGTTAGATTTAAGTTTTTCTACAATATATTTCATTAAGCCAGTTTCAACTCGCATCACGTCAGTATGGTCTTTAATGAAACCCATTTCCATATCAAGAGAAGTGTACTCACTGAGGTGTCGGCTAGTAGCACTCTTTTCAGCACGAAAAGCCGTAGCAAATGAAAATACTCTTTCAAAAGCCCCGACCATAATTTGTTTATATAATTGTGGGCTGGTTGAAAGTGAAGCTTCCACGTCTTTAAAGTATTTAACTTTAAACACTTCTGCTCCACCCTCAGCGTCACCGCCGACAATCTTTGGTGCTTGGAATTCGGTAAAACCTTCCTGTCGTAAGAACTCTCCATACGCTTGAGTAATGGTAGCTTGAATTGTAAAAATAGCTTTTACTTTAGGGCGTCTTAGAGTAAGCGGGCGGTAGTCTAAAAGAGTATCGATATTGAGTTCCGCGTCTACATCAAAAGGCATAGCTTCTGATGGGTTAAGTATTTCAATGGCAGTAATTTCCAGTTCGATGTCGCCGTTTTGAACGCCTGCGTTAATCATTTTTTCAGGTCTTTTGTTAACAATACCTTTCACTTCAACAGCGTATTCCTGACCGACTTCTTTTGCTACTTCAAGTACTTCAGGTTTGCCAAAAACGACACCTTGGATAATGCCACTCCGGTCTCTGAAATCGAAGAAAGCCATCTTACCTTGTTGTCGAACAACATTAACGGAAGCGTTTATTAATACTTCTTTCTCAATATGTTCTGATAAATTTTTAATTAAAACTCTTTCCATAGTAGTTATTCATTATAGGAATAATAAAAATCGCCCCTGCATGCATATTAATTTACTAATACGAATGCAGGGGCGATTGTAATCTTACGATTACGTGTCGCGGTGCCACCCTACTTTAGTTCAGTTTAGAACCCTCATTTCTTTGATGCTAAACGCATCTAGTAATTTGTGCTAGGATTTGCGCAAATCGGGATGTAAATTCGTAATAGTCGCTACGCTACTTTACTTATTCATCTTCCCTCACCTCAACAGTGTCAGCTGTTTCATCGGTTTATCTTGATTGTAACGCACAATTAGACAAAATCAACTCAATTAAAAATCATTCATCTTGATGTTTTGAATTAAACAAATTATCGCATTCAATTACTATGTTATATGAACCGGCAGTTGGATGTTTAGTAACTTTTGAGTTGCCATCATCAATGTATTCAATTTTTTCTTTTAAATATCCCAACACGTGATTATGTTCTTCTTCACCTGTGCCCCGAAAATCAGATGTAGTAACACTGATTCTTATTTTTTCATCGTTACTTTCTAGTACAGTGCAGCCATATCCAGTTTCGTAAACATTTTTTATGATGGCTGTTTCAAGATTTAGTCGAGGATTTCCTTCAAACACTTCAAATTTAGGCATAAAAGTTTTACAGACTAACCCCAATCATTTTTCGCACTCTCTCCATAGTTACGTTAGATATTACTTTCGCTCGTTTTGCGCCGTCAGCTAAAATGTTTTTAACATCATCTTCAGAAATTTGTTCTCGCTTCTCACGCATTGGAGCGATTATTTCTTCTAAATCATTAACCAGTATCTTCTTTAAATCACCATATCGTCCTTTATGTTCCTCATACACTGGTAATAGTTCTTCAGCAGTTTTGATTAAGCGATGAATGGCGTAAACATTCTCTGGATTATCACCTTCAGAGTCTGTAACAATACTCATGATAGCTTTTTCAGTTTCTTCTGGTGTTCCAAATAGTGGGACAATATTACCTTTACTTTTACTCATTTTTTCTCCATCGGTTCCCGGTACAACGCCAACGGATTCATAAATCATTTCTTTAGGCTCTTTTAGTGTCTCCCCAAAAGCCCGATTGAACTTCCCAACTGCTTCTCGAGTGTATTCCAAGTGTTGCCTTTGGTCTTCTCCAACCGGTACCACATCAATATCATAGAGTGTAATATCGGCAGCTTGCAACATCGGATAAGTAAACAGTCCAGCGTTCGGTTCCAGACCTTTGGCTACCTTATCTTTATAGGCATGGGCTTGCTGAAGGAACGGTACGGTCACCATACAATTTAAAACCCAACCCAATTCAACATGATCTTGATTGTCTGACTGCCTAAAAATCACAGCTTTTTCTGGGTCAACTCCCGCCGCCAAGTAATCCTTTACTACGTTAATTGTGTTGCGGTGCATGGCTTCTGGGTCACGAAGTGAAGTTAGTGCGTGGTAGTCAGCAATCATTAAAAAACTCTCGTAGTTTTCATACATATCCACGAAAGGTTTCAAAGCACCAAAATAGTTTCCAATGTGTAAGTCACCGGAAGATTGCAATCCGGTCAGTAGTCGTTTTTTATCACTCATAAAAAGCATCTTATCAAAATTAAGTATCTTAAACTAGAGTTACATCTGTAAAGGTAGTTGTAAAATAAAGTGTGAACCTTTTCCTAAACCTTCTGAATGGGCAGTAATATCTCCATCCATGGCCAAAGCCATTTGTTGGGCTACAAACAATCCTAGGCCAGTTCCTTCAACATTCACATCGCTAGCATTTTCAGCTCTTGAAAACTTTTGAAATAAAGTTCGTAGGCTTTCTGACTTTATTCCAATACCAGTGTCAATTATTTCAACATAAATTTTCTTTTTCACTAAATCGTCGTGTACATAGACAGTAATAGAACCTTTTGGTGTGTATTTAAAAGCGTTATTTATTAGGTTGTGAATAATTTGTTGAACTTTTCTTAGGTCCGCATGAACTATGCCCTGACCTTTTACGTCGGTTTTCATTGACAGTAACAAACCTTTTTTAATAGCTCTTTGTCTAACGTCATCAGTTATATGGGTAACTTCACCAACAATATTAAAGTCAGTACAGTCATATACCATGTTGCCCGATTCAATTCTAGATACACTTAAGAAATCTTCTACAGAGAGAGCCATCATGCCGGCAGATTTCTCGATTCTTTCAAGAGGCTTTCTGGCTTTAAAAGGTATATTGCCATATGAACCATCAACAAGCATCGATGCGTAACCACGAATTGAAGTGAGCGGACTACGTAATTGATGAGAAGCAATTGATACGAATTCAGATTTAAGTTTATCTAATTTTTTCAGCCTTGCATTAGCACTTTCAAGATTTAAGGCCAATTCTTCAATTTCCTTTCTTTGCTGTATTTCTTTTTGGATACTGTGAATTAAAAAGAATCCAGCAATAGATGTAAATAGTAATGTTAAAGATGTGATTGGAATTCTCAACTCTGGTTTCACTACTAACAAAGATGCTACTAAAGCAAGTAAAGTAACAACTAAAATTTGAGCTCCGGCAATTTGAATTTTGAAAGCTTTAAATTGAACAATACTGTATGCAACAAAAGCTGCAAAAATAGGCATTCCGAATAATCCATATTGGCTAATAAGCCAATTGTCTGTGAAGCTACTGACAAGATTAGCTATTGTAAAAGAAACTAAGAAAATAGTAAGACCAAGAATGAAAAATAATACAGATTTTTTGCGGTCAGAATTTGATCTTAGGTACGGTATCCCTTTTAATGCAGTATAAACAATAAGGAGAATAAAAGTAATGTTTAAAAAGTATGTGTAGTATAAAGCAATCGGCCCTTCTTCACTTTCGCAATATGATAATTCTACAGCTCCTAAAGTTAAAGTGGTTGGTAAAAAAAAGACTAAAGGTAATAAAATCATTACCACAAAAAAGTTTAAACCAAAAGATGGAATTCTTTGGTTTAAGAAATAATAGAAAAGATAAAATGCAATAGTATATAAAATTGGTTCAGCCAATACTTGTATTGACCATGAAAACATAACCAAGCCGGGATCATTTGTAGCCCACAAAATAACATCTAGAAATGCCCAAACACTAAATACTCCAGCGAAAGTTAAAAATAGTTTCGATACTAAAAGTTTTGGATTATGAAAAAAAACTAAGAGACTAATTGCTAATGCTGCAAAAATTGCTACAAAGTGTGAGTAATAAATAAGAGGTTCTACCTCTGCGGAAATTATTAAGTATTGAGCTGGTTCAAAAGTACAACTAAGATAATTCATAGTATAAATAAACTATAATTCTTCTAGGAGTTCGGTTTCTTCCTCTTCTAAATCCATAAATGTTTCATAATCTCTTATTACTAAATAACGATAAAAAGTAGCTGCAACACTAATCAAGATGAGTGTCGTTAGTATAATAAATAAAAATTTTGAAGCTTGTTTTTTCATAAAGCTATTAAGGGACCTTAGATAAGAAAAGTTTAATAACGCATTTAGGATACTTTTCTGTCCTATTTACATGATACCTTAGTAAAAACTATATTATTTGTTATAGTGGGGATTATAAGATTATATAATATGATTAATGATCAAAAGAAAGTGTGGTCTTGTAATGAATGGGATCCACTCGAAGAAGTGATTGTTGGAGTTGTTGATAATGCTACGGTTCCTGTCTGGAGTCCGACCTTAGCTTCAACTACCCCGTCACATGCCAAGTGGTTTTTTGAAGAACATGGCGGCAAACCTTTTCCGGCAGAGATGGTAGAAAAGGCTTCAGCCGAATTAGATAACCTAGTTAAAGTTCTAGAAGGATTGAGGGTGACTGTAAAACGACCTGATGCATTAGATTTTACTAAATCAACAAGAACACCATG
The DNA here is from genome assembly GCA_020428895.1 of Candidatus Kaiserbacteria bacterium. GTDB lineage: Bacteria > Patescibacteriota > Minisyncoccia > Phycocordibacterales > UBA918 > OLB19. Next base: position 983 of record JAGQLZ010000023.1, on the reverse strand, counting down.
GTGGGATAGTACTGGTTTGTATGCAGCCATGCCTAGAGATGTAATGATGGTTATTGGTGACTCAATAATTGAAGCTCCGATGGCTTGGCAATCACGATATGTTGAAATATATGCGTATCGTAATTTAATTGAAGACTATTTTAGAGATGGCGCAAAGTGGTTAGCAGCCCCTAAAGGGTCAATGAAGGATGATTTTTATAATTCTGAGTATACTCCTGAAAGAGCTGAGATTGATGGAGTTCGTCAGTTTGTAATATCAGAAAAAGAAGTAGCATTTGATGCTGCTGATTTTGTGCGTTGTGGTAAAGATATCTTTGTTCAAAAAAGTAACGTTACAAACGAAATGGGTATTGAATGGGTACGTCGACACATAGGTTCAGAATTCAATGTTCATATTGTTCAGTTTGATGATGAGCATCCGATGCATATCGATACAACAATCGTACCTTTAGCACCTGGTAAGTTGCTTATTAATCCTTCTTGGGTTAAACGATCACAAATTCCAAAACAGTTTGATTCATGGGAAATTATTGAAGCAACAGAACCGGTCATGCCATATGATTCAGCTCTATATTTCTCAAGTGATTGGCTGACGATGAATTTCCTTAGTGTAGATGAAAAAAGGATTTTAGTAGAAGAAAATGAAGTTCCGCTTATGGATTTATTGAGTAAACATGGTTTTGAACCTATTCCTATCCCGTTTAGAAATTTCTATCCATTTGGCGGTTCAATACACTGCGCTACAGCTGATATCAGGCGTCGTGGAGATTTGCAATCATATTTTGGTTAGTATGGTTGATGATATAAAAACACCAGCTCTAAAGCTGGTGTTTTTATATCATAGTTAATCAATCAATTCTTTGATGTAATTTGGAATTGCAAATGAAGCTTTGTGTATCTCAGGGTTATAGTATCCTGTTTTAATATTTAATTTATTAAAGCGTTCCTAAATAATATTAATGTCAGTGTTTAATAGTTCTCTA
>JAGQLZ010000022.1 GCA_020428895.1 Candidatus Kaiserbacteria bacterium | reverse complement strand
AGTGTAGCAAGTATCACGTGCCAGCAACGCCTCGTGAAGAGTTGGTTCTTGATACTTTTCTGTTTTGGCTTGGACAAACATCCGGTCGAGATTATCTCGCTAAGTTTGCTGAGTATCGGGATAGACTTTCCAAGAATGCTTGGGAAGCCTATAAAAAGCGGAATAAAATCAGACTAGAGCAAAGACGAATGCTCTTCAGTTCCTGACTCTATCGCTGAGTCAAAAGAGACACCCTTAGGGTGTCTCTTTTTCATCTTTTTCTGGAAAAGTGCTTTTGGTTCCAGTTTCAACTACCAGTTCATCCATGTGCTGTCGGTGTCTTTCTCCAACATCTAACATAAATTCTAGATGGGGAATTATTTTTATATTCATTTTTTTCATTAGGTAACGACGAAGTTCACCGGCGTGTCGGTGCAAGAAAATTTCTGCATCCTTTTCTTTACCACTAGGAATAGTGGTGAACATGATAGTGGCTTTACGGTAGTCAGGTGAAACTGTAGTACGAGTTATAGTAATCAAGGGATCGGTATTAGCTTCGTGTTGAACGTAAGTGGCCGCCATTTCAGTAATTTGCGAACCAACTTTAATGTGTCTATCTATCATATTAATTAGGTTACAACTAAGTCGTAAGCCTCGATAATATCGCCAGGGGCAATGGTTGATTTGGTTTCTATTTGCATACCAAACTCACCCTCGGTAATTTTGTCTGTATCTTGCTTAGTTTGTTGAATATTCTTAATTATCCCTTTACCAACTAAGATGTCACGACGCATTATTCTGACTGGTTGATTAAGTTTAATTTCTCCTGATTCCACACGACCACCCAGAACGTGAGTATTTTTCTGAACACTGAATTCTTTAAGAACTTTAGCAGTTCCTGACACAACCTCTTCTTCTTTCTGTGGCGTACGGTTTTTTAGAGCAGTATTTAACCATTCAGATAGCTCATAAATAATATCGAAAGTATCTATCTCAACATTAAGTCTTTCGGAAAGGTCAACTGCTGGACGTTCAATTTTAACATTAAAACCAACGATGATAGCGTCTTTAGTAGCACTTACATTCTGAACATCAGCGACAGAAATATCACCAACTCCTGTATCGATCACTCGTACGGCGATTCGGTCAGATTCAAATTTATTTAATTCATGTTCAATAGCTTCAATCGTTCCCAGTACGTCAGCTTTGATAAGAATTGGCACAACTGGTAAATTGCTGTTAAATCGCTCTGGTTTGTTTTCTTCTGATTCTTTCATTTCAGAAATTAAAGCCTCAGCTTCTTTTTTTGTTCCGACCACAGAAAATTCATCACCAGCGTTAGGAATTTCGTTAAATCCAACAATACCAACCGGCATCGACAAGGTAGCTTCTTTAATAGCTTTGCCATTAAAGTCCTCCATGATTCTTACTGGTGCAAAAGTATTACCAGCAACTACAAAAGTACCGCTAGAAAGAGTTCCGTTATTGACGATCAAAGTAGCAGTATTACCCCGCTTTGGATCCATTTTGCCTTCAATAACTTTCCCAGAAGCTGGAGCGTTTACATCACCAGTTAGCTCGGCCATGTCAGCTGCGAGTACTACTAAGTCTAGTAGTTCAGGAATCCCATCACCAGTTTTGGCAGAAATAGCGGCCCACGGAATATCACCACCCATTCCTTCAATATAGATTTCGTTTTCAATCAAACTAGATTGAACATTTGGGATATTAGCATTTGGTTTGTCGATTTTATTGATAGCGACAATAAATGGAATATCAGCGGCTTTAATAGACTCTAGAGCTTCCAGAGTTTGTGGCTTTACACCGTCTTCAGCTGATACTACTAATATCGCTACGTCAGCTACGTCAGCTCCACGCAGTCGCATCTTCTGGAAAGCGGCGTGACCAGGAGTATCTAGAAAAGTTATTTTTTCTTCATTTCCTTCGCTAGTTTTATGATCGACTACGTATGCGGATAAGTGTTGGGTAATACCACCGGCTTCACCATCTACGACATTACTACTTCTAATATAGTCGAGTAGGGTAGACTTGCCGTGGTCAATATGACCCATCACTACTACTACTGGTGGACGCTTGATGATTTTGGGAGTTGTATTTTTGTTCTTTTTTGCCATATTTTTACTTTATAGTTTAATGACATTATTGTTCTAGGAATTTTTAGCAGGACATTTGGCTAAAAATTCAGAACCAAATTCAGAATAGTTGCTTACGCTCCTCTCTTCATTTGTTTCTTTGCCGTATTAATTTATATGAATTATCAAAACGCCCATGTTGGGCAACTGGTAATTTAGTTGTGTCACTATAACAGAGTTTTACTTATTTTCCAGCGTGTGTAATGATTTTAGTATGTTTAAAACAGGTTTATTTTCTAGAACAAAATCAGAAGAATCTAAACGGATTTATCTTGATTACGCGGCCGCCACTCCTTTAGAGGTGGTGGTAATTGAAGTAATGCAAAAATATTTACACCTCTATGGAAATCCTAGCGCTATTCACCAAGAAGGAGTGGCGGCCAAAGATGTTATTAATGATTGTCAGACTAGAATTGCTCGATTGTTACAGATTAAGCCTGAAGGAGTAGTATTTACTAGTGGCGGTACCGAAAGTAATAATTTAGCCTTACTTGGCGTGGTTGAGCAGTTACATAAAACTGGTAGAGCTTATGATTCTATGGAAGTTCTAACAACTGGTATTGAACATCCGTCTATTTCAGAAACAATTCTGGAATTGAAAAATCGTGGAGTGTTAGTGAAGTATGTCAAAGTGGATGAGGTAGGTAAGGTGTCTTTGGATAGTCTGCGTGAGAATTTAAGCAATAAGACAGTCTTGGTAAGTGTGGCTTTGGTAAATAGTGAAATTGGAACTATTCAGAATATTGGTGCAATCGCTAGAGTAGCTCATGAAGTAGATAAAAGCATATTGATACACGCAGATGCCGCCCAGTCTCCGTATTGGATGTCAGTAGAATTACCACGAATTGGAGCGGATATTATTTCATTAGATGCCGGTAAATGTGGGGGTCCAAAAGGAATTGGAGTGTTGGCTTGGCAGAAACGAGTGCAGTTGACCCCAGTGTTATATGGTGGCGGTCAGCAGATGGGTTTAAGACCAGGGACAGAATCTGTGATATTAATTGCTGGAGCAACAATGGCCATAGAGCAAGCTCAAAGGAAATGGCAGGAGAGAAGTGAAAAAGTGACTAAGGTAAGAAATGAATGTATTAAAAAACTTAAAGAAGAAATCCTTGATGTTATTTTAAATGGGGCAGAAGGTGAAGAACGAGTAGCTAATAATATTAATATTTCAATTCTTGGTTTGGATACCGAATTTGCAGTGGTCGTGCTCGATAAAAATGGTATTGCTGCAAGTACTAAGTCGGCTTGCAGTGGCGCGGGCGGCGGCGAGAGTGTAGTGGTAAAACAAATTTCTAACGACACCGCCCGCGCCACCTCCACCATCCGGTTAACTTTAGGCGAAGAAACAACCATTAATGATTGTCAGAAAATGATACAGGTCCTTAAGGAACATGTTGAGAAAATGAAAGACTATTAGTTACTTTTAGATTTCTTACTGTTACAAAGTTTTCAGAGAAGTGTTGAGGTTTGTTGGGTCACGCATCAGTGTGACCGCATTCTTTTTGACTAACTGGAAATTTTGTTGCAATATACAGAGACGATACACGTACTATTAAGAAGTGCTGACTTATATGGTTTTTACTGACAGTTAGTATCGTATAATGGATAATAATACTTTGATTTATGCCTAATTTTCACAATTTTACATCGAAAGCAAAAGAAGCAATTAGAAAAGCTCACGAGCTAGCTATTGAACGTGGTCAAAACCACGTTAGCCCAATCCATCTTTTAACTGCCTTAGCGATGCAAGACGAGAGTATGGTGATTGCGGTATTAGATCGACTTGATGTTGATGTGATTGCTTTTACTGATCTTCTGATTGAAGCATTAGAAAGTCCAGATATGTCTTCTTCAGTGTCTCAATCGTACCAATTGTATCTAACTCCCGAATTAGCCAAAGCTTTAGAACATTCTAGTCGAGTGTCTGAAGAGTTTGGAGATTCTTACGTTGGGGTTGAACATTTGTTCTTAGCTCTTTTGGAATACCCAGGCCCAGGTGCAGAAGTTTTACAACGTTCAGGAGTAGATAAAGAGCAGGTTCACAACACCATCAAAGAATTTCGTGATAACAACATTACTGACGCTCAAGGACCAAAGAAGTTTCGTGCTCTAACTAAATACACACGTAATCTAACTAAATTGGCTCAGGAAAATAAACTTGACCCAGTAATTGGGCGGGACATTGAAGTGCAACGAGTAATCCAGATTTTGTCTCGTCGTACCAAAAACAATCCTGTTTTGATTGGGGAAGCTGGGGTAGGAAAAACGGCAATTGCAGAAGGATTGGCTCAACAGATAGTTCTTGGACAAGTGCCAGAGTCTGTGAAAGAAAAAGAGATTCTTTCGCTCGATCTTGGTCTTTTGGTAGCGGGCACAAAATTCCGTGGAGAATTTGAAGAACGTCTAAAAACAGTCATGAAAGAAGTGGAGAGCGCTCAAGGCAAAGTGATTTTGTTTATCGATGAACTGCATACGATTGTGGGAGCTGGTCAAGCAGAAGGATCGATGGATGCTTCAAATATGCTTAAGCCAGCCTTAGCTCGTGGAGAAATGCGGGTAATCGGGGCAACTACTTTAAAGGAATATCAAAAACATATCGAACGTGACCCAGCTCTAACTAGACGTTTTCAGCCAGTTTATGTAAACGAACCAAGTCAGGAAGACGCTATTGCAATTTTGCGTGGTATTGCTGAGAAGTATGAGTTATTCCATGGTGTGAGAATTACTGATGATGCAATTATTGCGGCAGTCGATTTATCGTCTAGATACATAACTGACCGGTTCTTGCCTGATAAGGCGGTTGATTTGATTGATGAAGCGGCTTCAGCTTTACGAATCTCTCTTGAAAATAAACCTGAAGATTTAGTGGTAGCTGATCGACAGATTCGGCGGTTAGAGATTGAAAAAGAAGCCTTAAAAAAGGATGAAGCGTTGGCTGAAAGCAAGAAGAAAACCAAGGGTCGTCTTAAAGAAATTGATCATGAAATTGGTGAATTGAAAGAAACCACTTCAGCCCTTGAAACAAAATGGAGTAACGAAAAGGAGGCCTTAGGTGAGATTAGTAAACTCAAGAAAGAGCTTGAGGAACTTCGTCTTGAGGCTGAAGGAGCGGAAGCAATTGCTGATCTGACTCGAGCTGCGGAAATTCGTTACGATACAATCCCAGCCGTAGAGAAAGAACTAAATCAGAAAACTGCGCGGTTGAAGAAACTACAACGTAGTCGTCGGCTACTTAAAGAAGAAGTGACAGAAGAAGACATCGCTGGAGTAGTGTCACGTTGGACAGGTGTTCCAGCGTCACGAATGCTTGAAGAAGAAGCTAAGAAACTATCTCGCATGGAGGAAGGTTTGAAGGAAAGAGTTGTTGGTCAAGACCATGCAGTGAGATTAGTAGCTGATGCTGTGAAGCGCTCGCGAGCTGGTATCGCTGATCCTAACCGACCAATTGGTTCATTTCTATTTCTTGGTCCAACTGGAGTTGGTAAAACTGAACTTTCCAAAGCGGTAGCGGACTTTATGTTTGATGATCAAAATGCATTATTGCGAATTGATATGTCTGAATTTATGGAGAAACATTCAGTTTCGAAAATCATCGGTTCGCCTCCTGGGTATATTGGTCATGATGAAGGTGGTTCAATTACTGAGAAAGTACGACACCGTCCTTATTCAGTAATCTTGCTTGATGAGATTGAAAAAGCTCATCCTGAAGTATTTAACATTTTGCTTCAGGTGCTTGATTCTGGTCATTTGACTGACGCCAAGGGTAGAAAAGTGAACTTCAAGAATACTATCATTATCATGACTTCAAACATTGGAGCTGAACATATTGATCGTATGTCTAACTTTGGTTTTTCTGAAGATCATGGTGAAAACGCTCAATATTCACAGGCAAAGGATAAGGTAATGGAAAGTCTTAAAACTTATTTCCGACCAGAATTCTTGAATCGACTTGATGAAATTATTGTCTTTGATTTACTAAGTAAAGACACTATTAAGAGCGTGGTTAATATTCAGCTTAATGAAGTTATTAAACGATTGCTCAATAAGGATATTAAACTAACAGTCAATAAAGATGTGATCGATTATCTGACTGAACATGGTTATGATCCAAAGTATGGAGCCAGACCACTTAAGCGGGTTATTCAGAGTAAGATTCTTACACCAGTAGCTTCAATGATGGTAGGGGAAGGAATGCTTCAAGGTGGTACGGTAAAGGTGTCAATGAAAAAAGATGATTTACACTTCGATATCAAGAAAAATAACAAACAAAAATCTAAAAAATCTGCTGTTAAATCTACCAATAAAGAAGCGGTAGCAGCTTAACAAACAGATAAAAAAGCTGGGCGAACCGTAAGGTTCGCCCAGCTTTTTTATTAACACCGCTACCACAAAAAAATTCTCTCTTTAAGTAAAAGTAGTTCGGCAGGATTATGATTATCAGTTAAGACCACGTCTTTATTAGAAACTAATTTGTCAGTATCTATGTACAACTCACTAAATGTGTGCGTATCTTCTAGATTATCCATAGTTAGTTCATTAGGTAAGGTGGTAGGTAAATTATTTTTACGAACTATATACATTAGATTTTGCGGTCTTGCTATGGCTTTGGGATAAGTTCGGTACACACTAACAGATGGAAATACATTCATAACTGTTTTGGTTAAAGATCCGGTAATGGTTTTGTTGGTAGAAGTTTTCTGACTACCAATAAAATTAATTATTAATACTCCGTCATCTGTTAAGTTATCTTTTAAATTATTAAAAAACTCAGCGGTAACTAAGTGAGGAGGAACAAAATGTCCAGTACTAAATACGTCCATAAAAACCATGTCATATTGGGTATCTATCTCATTTAAAAAAACTCTAGCGTCACCAACGTGATTGGTAACTCGATTAGATTCAGGAAAACGAAAGTATTCTTTGGCTAATTCGTATAAACTTGGTTCAAGTTCGATGATGTCTATCGCTACATTAGGGTAATTATCATGGATAGCTTTAGGTATTGTATAGGCACCGCCACCAATCATTAAAAAATTTTTTGGTTCAGTAATTAAATGTTCATCAAGCAGGCTAAATTTTGTATATTCAAACACAAATTCATCGCTATCAAGAAATTGTCCAGACGAATGATTATTATCTCTTTTTAGTAATCTAACCTCCTTACCGTCGTAAGTACTTTCAATGATTTCTATGTGAGAGTAATAACCATCATCTTTATAAACAATATCTGATGAACTGTTTCGGTTGCTGTTAACCCATACTATAGTTCCCACTACCACTACTATCACCACCGATAAGATTAGGTAATGAACGTTCATATCGTTTCTTTGGTCGTAATGAGGCAAGCGACGTAGGAGCTTAGGTAAAAAGATAATGCCAGATAG
>JAGQLZ010000021.1 GCA_020428895.1 Candidatus Kaiserbacteria bacterium | reverse complement strand
TAACAAAGATAATTGCTCCAGGAATCACAACCCAAAAGAGTAAAGCGTCACCAGCTGCGATAGAAACGATAATTGGCATCGCTACTACACAGATAATTATTCCTTGCAAAATGAATATCTGAAAATAACTTCTAATTAAGAAATAACGTTTACCTTCAATCATCCATTTGTTTCGCCAAGCTGCGTATCGAGAGTCTTCTGGTTTACCAATATTTTTAAATAGAATACGCAATGAAAGGCGAAATGCCCAAATGCATACACAAGTGGCCATAAATATTGGCAAAGCACTATATGTTTTAGTAATAATCATAGTGCCGATGGTCGCAAAAGCAAAAATTGGTCCATAAGCAATGTCAATAATACTGTTATTTTTTAGCCAAGTGGCCAAAAGAAAAAGTAATGACACAAAAATAAAGACCAGAAAAGCGAATATTCCTAATATTTGTAGTACTATAAACATGTATCAGCTACTTATATGTAGATGGTACACCATAATCTAATATGCCAAAAGAGGCGAGTTCGCCTGCAAAAGTTGTGCGTAGGAAAGTAGCTCGACCGCAAAGAGCCGCGTCAACTAGCAAAAGAATTGCTGCCAGGCCAGTAAGAGCCAGTGGAAATCGTACTGTTAGAAAAGCGCCAACCCCTCTGCAGGCATCAAGAAACAGAAGAAAGCGACATTATCGGCTGACTTTTTCAGTGTTTTTTGTGTGTATTGTTACATCGGCAATTTCAATTACGTTGGCAGTTAGAGAAGATAGCGTAATTAATCCGGAAAAAATTATTAGCGATCGTAATGAACGAATTGCTCGTGGTGAAGTTATTGATACTGATTATGGGGTTAGATCTAATACAACAATACCGGTCCAAAGAGATAATCGACCAAATGGAGGTGGGCAGGGTATGGGAGACTTAGATGCACCAGAGCCAGTTGCCGAATCAAAACCAGTTGCTACTTCGACTGCTACTAGTACCGAAACTGGTAATGCTGATTCAACAACTAGTACTTCAACCTCGTCTAATAAAAAAGCCACCACCACGGCTGAAGCAATTGAAACAGAAATTGCTAATGCTACATAAATTTTTATATTTAAACATAACTAGTTTGTATACAGTCAAACAAACGATTTAGAGCTAGTCCTTGTTATACTAGAGTAATGAGTGAAGTTCTTGAAAAGTTCGTTAGAGCTGCAGATTATTTGTCTGCTGTACAAATTTATTTACGAGGTAATTATTTATTAGAAGAGCCTTTAAAGCCGGAGCATATAAAAGCTAGGTTATTGGGTCATTGGGGAACTTGCCCAGGTATTAATTTTACCTATGCACATCTAAATCGTGCGATTATTGCCAATGATTTAGAAATGATGTTTGTGTTAGGTCCCGGTCATGGTTTTCCAGCGGTGCAGGCAAATCTTTTCCTCGAAGGAACTCTTTCAAAATACTATCCAAAAGTACCACGAAATAATGAAGGTATTGCTTATATGGCAAAGCAATTTAGTTGGCCGTACGGTTTTCCAAGTCATAGTAACCCAGAAGCTCCAGGAGTAATTCTTGAAGGTGGTGAGCTTGGCTATGCGTTAGCTACTTCTTATGGAGCAGCGTTAGATAACCCAGATTTAATTGTAGCTTGTTTAGTTGGAGATGGAGAATTTGAAACAGGTCCAACCGCAGCGGCTTGGCATTTAAATAAATTACTTGACCCAACTACCAACGGAACAGTTTTACCTATTTTACACGTAAATGGATATAAGATTTCTGGACCGACTTTTCCAGGTCGTATGAGTGATCAGGAACTTGAACATCTTTTTAAGGGTTACGGGTACACTCCGATTTTTGTTGATGCTTACACTAGTGAAGATGTTCATAAAGATATGATGGAAGCTGTGGATGCAGCAGTTGAGGGCATTCGCTTTACTCGTCACTGTGCTCGAGAAGGTTCTTTGCATGAGACTCCAAGTTGGCCAATGATTGTAATGCGAACGCCAAAAGGGTGGAATAGTATTCCATATATTGGTGACAAGAAAGTAGAAGATAATCACTACTCTCACCAAGTTATTGCTGATGGGGCGGCCAGTAATCCAGAAGAATTAAAGTTATTGGAAGAGTGGATGCGGTCTTACCGTTTTGAAGAATTATTTGATGGTAAAAATTTTGATCCTGATATTGAATCATTAATTCCTAGATCTGATAGACGGATGGGAGATAGTCGACATACCATGGGTGGAGAAGCTGTCTATAAACCACTTAAATTACCAAATCCTCGAGACTATCACACTGCCAACACTTGTCTCCTTAATGACCCGAATTGCGGTGAAGCTAGTAGCATGCAGTTTATCGGTGAGTATATGCGTGACATTATGCGTAATAATGAAGCGGAAAGAAATTTTCGTTTAATGTCACCGGATGAAACTTATTCAAATAAACTTGATCCCGTTTTTGAAGTAACCAATCGAGCTTTTGTTTGGCCTCGCAAAGAATGGGATAAGGATATAGCTTGGGATGGTCGAGTTTTGGAAATGTTGTCAGAACATAGTTTGCAAGGTTTGATGCAGGGATACGTTTTGACTGGGCGACACGCAGTTTTTGCTTCGTATGAAGCCTTTGTACAGATTGTAGCCAGTATGGCAGATCAGTACGCTAAGTTCTTAAATATTGCTCGTGACGTAGAGTGGCGCGGTGACATTCCGTCACTCAACTACATCCTCACTTCTTCTGGATGGAGACAGGAACATAATGGTTTTTCTCATCAAAATCCCGGTTTTATCGATGGTGTATTGCAACGACAAGGATGTTTTACCAACGTATATTTCCCAGCTGATGCAAATTCAGCCTTAGTTGTTTTCAAAAAAATGATGGAGTCAAAAAAGGAAATCAACGTATTGGTTTGTGGCAAAAGACCGTTACCGTGTTGGCGAACTCAAGCTGAAGCAGAAAAAGATTTGGCAGAAGGGATAAGTATCTGGGATTTTGCTAGTGATAATAACCCACATATGGTTTTCTCAGCGGTTGGTGATTATTTGACTAAGGAAACTTTGGCAGCGATTGAATTAATTAAAGAAGAAATTCCTGAAATGAATTTACGGTTTGTGAATATTACTTCACTATCAGCTTTAGGGATGGGTCATTCGGGCTGTAGAATCTTACGACATGATATTAGTCACTATTTTACTGAAGACAAACCAGTATTGATAAATTTCCATGGCTACCCACAGACTATGAAACAAGTTTTATTCGACTATGGAGTTGATGGTAATCAATTCGATGTTAGAGGTTATGTTGAGCAGGGTTCAACGACTACTCCTTTTGATATGATGGTTCGTAACAGGACAGATCGGTATCACTTAGCAATGGAAGCTTTTTCAATGGCTGCTAAACAAAACTTAATTACGTCAGCTAAAGCTTCTGAGTTAACTAAACGTTATCAAGAACATCTTGATAACCATAAAGAATATATCATCAAAAATGGTGCCGACCCTGACGAAATCACAGATTGGGTATGGAAACTACGTTGATAGTAAATCCCGGTAGTACTTCAAAGAAATACGCTTTATATGCGGAAGACAGATTGCTTTTATCTTTTCGGTACGAAGTAAACGGTCAAGATTATTATTTATCTATTGATAATAATTCTGCCTTAGTTAAAGAGTCCAAAATTTCTAAAGAGGTTTTTGATTTTGCCTGTCATGATGTATTTGATCGTATTGAAGATTCAGAAGAGATAACTGATACCAAGATTGCAATAGTTGGAATTAGAGTGGTGGCGCCAGGAACTGCATTTCAGAAACACGTTGTAATAGATGAAGATTACATTTCTAAGTTAAAATCCAAAGAACCAGCGGCGCCACTACATATTCCGCACATTGTTAAGGAAATCAATCAGCTTAAAGAAGTTTTACCAAAAGCAGTTTTAGTAGCGACCTCAGATAGTGCTTTTCACAAAACGATGCCGGCAGAATCGCATACTTACAGTATTCCTGTACAAGATGCAAAAGAATTCGATATTTATCGTTTTGGATATCACGGACTGTCTGTCCAATCAATTACAAGACGGGTAGAAAAAGTAGCTGGAGAAAACCCATCACGTTTGGTAGTAGCTCATATTGGCGGGGGAGCTAGTCTCACTGCTGTAAAAAATGGATTAAGTTTTGATACTACGATGGGATTTTCTCCAGCTTCTGGTCTGACTATGGTTAGCCGTTCAGGTGAGATAGATCCGGGCGCAGTAGTAGAGATTATGCGAGTTAAACAACTAAATCACCGAGGTATACATACCTATTTACAAACTCAAGGTGGATTGGTTGGTATGACTGGCGAAAGTGACATGCGTCAAGTATTAGAGAGACGAGCGTCAGGTGATGAGGTTGCCGTAAAAGCGATAGATCATTACCGATATATTTTTAGAAAAAATCTAGGAGCTTTAGTGGCCGGAATGGGTGGGGTAGAAGTGGTGGTATTAACAGCTACCGCAGTAGTAAGAAATCCGTATTTGAGACAATTGTTAATGTCTGATATGGAAGAGTTAGGTGTGTTTATAGATAAAGAAAAAAATAAAAGCTTAGTTAATGCTGAGGGAGTAATTAGCACGGCTGACAGTCGAGTTAAGGTGGTGGTTATGAAGACTGACGAAATGGGTGAAATGTACCGCACTACTAGAGAAGTAATAAAAAACGGTTCATCATAATTATGATTTGGTACGACCAAAATAAGAAAAAACTTCAGATATTACTTGAGGTAATTCTCATGGTGATATTTATAACTTTGTTCTTATGGTTTGTTACTGATTTTACACATTTACGTTTCTATGACTACATTTTCGTTTTGATTGCGTCATTTTGTTTATATTTATGTAAACAAATGTTAGAAACTTATGTTTTAACAAAACATATTAATAAGGCAGAAGAAGATCTTGATCGTAAGATTTTGAATTCTCAAGGTTTATTTTTTGAGGTATTTAGAAACAGCCCAATCCCTTACCTCCTTGTAGATACTGAAGGAAATATTTCAGCCGCTAATGTATCGGCTTTTCGAATTCTTGGAATTAGTGAAGGAGGCTTGGAGGGTACAAATATTACAGATTATTTTATAAATGATAACAATCATACAAACGTTGTTGAAAACAAAGTAAAAATTGGATTATATTTTACTGACGAAGAAATTCAACTGAAACCCCATAAGGGAGATAGTCAATGGGTTTCAATGTCACTTTTTCCATTTACTGATGAATATGGAGTAAAGCGAGCGATGGTTACTTTGGTTGATATTGAAAAACATAAACAAATCGAAGCAGCTAAAACTGAATTTGTGTCGCTAGCTTCTCATCAGTTGCGGACACCGATAGCTGGTATGAAATGGAATGCTGAATTGTTAACCATAGATGGTGCAGAAACCTTAAGCGAGAATCAAAGACGTTACATTGATAGATTAATTCAAAGTATAAATTCAATTGATAGATTAGTTAGTGATTTTCTTAAGGTGTCTCGTTTTGAATTAGGGACATTTGTTCCAGAGTATTCCGAAGTAAATGTAAAAACAGTATTTGATAGTGTATTTAGTGAGTTAACTCCTAAAATAGTTTATAAGAATCTTACTATTAACAGAAAGTACGATAAGTCTATTAAAACTATACAAACAGATGCTGGCTTGTTTCAGAATATTATTTCCAATCTTATTTCAAATGCGGTTAAATATTCAAAACCAGATGGAGAAATAAATGTTCAATACTATATTAATGAAGCTAATCAATTTGAATGTATTATAAAAGATAGTGGTATTGGTATACCTGAAACTCAACAAAAAAATATATTTCGTAAGTTATACAGAGCTAGCAATGCAGTTAGTAAAGTACCAAACGGAACAGGTTTAGGTTTGTATATTGTAAAAGAGGCGGTTTCAATATTGCGAGGGAGTATTAACTATCATTCAAAAGAAGATGAAGGTACCACCTTCATCTTCAGATTACCTTATCAAGACAAGCTTTAGGGTTAATCGAGTAATTCTCCTTCAACTCGAGCTGCTAGATTTTCTACTCCCCAGTGCGACTTGTGTAGTATGTCGTTTTCATCTATATCAATGTCATTAGGTAACTCCTCTGAAACATCAGCGGCGGTTAGTAAAAGAATTCGGGCTTTTTGTCCCCAAGCATCGTGTCTAATTCTGCGCAATACCTCAAACCCGTCAATGTCTGGTAAACGTATATCAAGTAAAATTAAATCAGGATGTTTCTCTAGAGCAATAGCCAGTCCGTCTAAGCCACTATTTGATACAAAAGTTTCGTAACCTTTAAAGTCCATTAAATCCTTAAGCGATTCAGCTAGATAAGGGACATCTTCAACAATTAGTATTTTTTTAGTTATTGCCATGATATGAAATTATATTGACAGTATATCAGATAGGCAAACATAGACTAATCTTGATAGATAATTTAATTTATTGGAAATCATTA